>JAQBUJ010000002.1 GCA_027623845.1 Pseudomonadota bacterium | reverse complement strand
CGATCACGCCATGCAGATTGCGGCCCGGAATATCAGCGGCGGTAAGGATCACCTCGATACCGGAATGGTCGCCCTTGAAAGCCGCCAGATCGCCGATGGTAAAGCGCGCATGGGCATGTGGGCTCCTCACCACCCGGACCAGAGCAGCGCCGTCGGGAACCTCGTCGGCGCCGAATACCTCGGTGCCATTGACTTTCGCCAACCCGTCCAGTCGCGCCAGTGGATGGCCGACCGCAGCGCCGCGCTGAGGCGCAAGGACCGGCGCGCTGCTTTCATTGGCGACGCCGGCGTCGATCCCCGCAGCGATCACCGCGTCGACGATTTTGCGATAGCCGGTACAGCGGCAAAGCACGCCGCCAAGCGCATCCTCGACGTCTCGGTGGGACGGCCTTGCCTTTTGATCAAGCAAAACAGCGGCGCTAACCATCATTCCCGGGGTGCAGATCCCGCATTGCGCCGCGCCATGGCGCAGGAACGTGGCGGCAAGGCGCGCGCCGGTCGCGGTATTGCCAAGCCCCTCGATCGTGGTGACCTTGGCGCCGTCGAGCTGTCCAGCCGCGACCAGACAGCCGCAACAAACCGCGCCATCGACAACCACCGAGCAAGCGCCGCAATCGCCGGCGTCGCAACCAACCTTGGTGCCCTTCAGATCAAGCACATCGCGTAGCAGCGTGGTCAGGCGCGCCGTCGGGGCAATGTCGGCGCTGACCGCCTCGCCATTTACCTGAAAATCAATCTTCACCGGTCGCTCTCCCCTGACGGCGCATCAGTGGGAAGACCCGACGGAAGACCAGCCAGACACACGCCCAACGCCCGGCGGATCAGTTCGGCCGCCGCTTCCAGGCGATAGGCGGCGGGGGCGCGAGTATCATCGATCGGCGACAGGCCCGCGACATCGCCAGCGGTAACCAGCGCCAGGGTTGCCGGCGTCGCCGGTTGGCCGATCAGACGATCCTCCAGGCAGGGCAACCGACGCGCCACGGCAGAACAGGCGCCCACCGAAATCGCCGCCGCCGTGATGCGCCCCTGGGCATCGGCGGCGATCCGTGCAGCGACCATGGCGATGGAAATCACCAGATAACGTCGGATGCCGAGCTTTACGAAGCTGGAGACGCCCCGGCTCGCCGATTTGGGAACCAGTACCTCGGTGACGATTTCGCCCGGCGCCAGTGCGGTCTTGCGATTGCCCAGAACGAACGCATCCAACGCCAACCGCCGCGAGCCGGCGTCGCTGGTCACCACGATTTCGGCATCAAGCGCCAGCAGCGGCGGAACCCCGTCGGCTGCCGGTGAGGCATTGCAGAGATTGCCGGCGACGGTGGCGCGATTTTGGATCTGCACCGAGCCAACCTCCCGCGCCGCCTGCTGCAAGGCCTGGAACGCCGGCGGCAGATCTGCCGCGATGATATCGCTCCAGCGGGTCAACGCCCCAATGCGCCAATAGGCGCCATCGCAGCGAATGCCGCGCAAACCGTCGATGGCGGTGATGTCGAGTATTGGGGCCGTCACCGGGCGGTCGCGCAAACCGGGAAAGAAATCGGTGCCTCCGGCCAAAACCGTCCAGCCGCCTATCGCCAAAAGCGACAGGGCTTCGTCGATCGTTCTGGGACGGGCGTAGGATTGATCTATATCCGGGAGGTGTGCTGAATCCATGACGTTACCCGTAGCGGAGCCAATGGCAGCGGAACCAACCCGACCGCCTGAGACTCAACCGCCTGGGATTAGTGGCGCTGTTGACGATCCGCATGGCCTCCACACCGTTTCCAAGCCATCATGCCTGGGGGTATATTGAAATACGAAATTCATTCGTATACAAATGAATTTCGAGTGTCAATCGAGAGGCGATGCCCCCGTTACACTGGAGGTAGGCATGACGTTCGTTCGCAATAGTTGGTACGTCGCCGGCTGGTCGCATGCGGTCCCCAGGGCCCTTACGCCGATCCGGATCATGGACGAAGATATCGTTCTCTACCGGACCGAGGCGGGGGATCCCGTCGCCCTGGAAGACCAGTGCCCGCATAAGCGGCTTCCGCTTTCCATGGGAAGGCTGAAGGGCGACACGGTGGAGTGCGGCTATCACGGCATGACTTTTGGCGCCAATGGTCGCTGTGTGCGTATTCCCGGGCAGAGCAACCTGCCGGCTTCAGCCGCCGTGCGCCACTATCCAACCCATGAGGCCGGCGGCATCGTCTGGATTTGGATGGGCGACCCCGCCCTCGCCGATACCGGCCAAGTGTTCGACCTGCCGCAATTACACCAGCCTGGGTGGGCGCCGCATTTCGGCGACGGGCTCTATATCGAGGCGAACTACGTGCATCTGGCCGACAATCTTTGCGATCCGGCACATGTGGCCTATGTCCACCCGACCACGCTCGGCAACCCGGAAAGCGCCGGCGTCCCGGTCGAGGTCGAACGCGATGGCCGAACGGTGGTGACATCGCGCTGGATCCGCGATGCCCCGCCGATCGGCTTTTTCAAGGCTTTTGGCGATTTCAAAGGCAATGTCGATCGCTGGCACTACTACTATTTCCACGCCCCCAGCACGGCGGTGATCGATTTCGGCAGCACCGATGCAGCGCTCAAGGCCGGCGAGGATGAGCGGCATCTGGGAGTCCGGCTGTTCGCCGTGCATTTCCTCACACCGGTCAGCGAAACCGAGACGATCGATCACTGGATGCATGTCCGTAATATCGGCATCGACGACGAGACCATGGGCGAGCGAATGAACGAACAGTTCCGCATCGCCTTCGACGAGGACAAGGTGATCCTCGAAGCCATCCAGCGCCGCGAGGCCAAACCCAGGGGCCGCCAACCGGTGCGGCTGGCGATCGACAAGGGGCCGAATTTCCTAAAGAAGATCATCACGGAAATGGCGGACCAGGAACGCCCGGACAAAGCCGCCGCCGAGTGAAGCGCCCGCCGTGCGCTTCAACACGTTTCAACGACCCGGTGTTCCAGTCTAAGCTGCCCCAGCTGAGCGACCCACGCTAAGCTATATGAACCAGGGCCGGCACCCGTCGAGCCCTGATCACTGCAAGCCACGGAAGGATCGCGACCGCCATGAAGTTCGCGCGCCATATGGATCGTATCCAAACTTCGCCCAGCGCGGTGATGTCACAGAAAGCCCGGGAGATGAAAGCCGAGGGAATGGACGTCATCGCCCTCAGCTCCGGTCAGCCCGATTTTCCAACGCCCGCGCATATCGTCGAGGCCGCTCATGCCGCCGTGCTCCGCGGCGAAACCAAATACACCACGATCAGCGGCAGCGCCGAACTGAAGGACATGGTGGTCGAGAAATTCAAGCGCGAGAACGGTCTGCATTTCAGCCGCGACGAGATCATCATCGGCAACGGCTCCAAGCAGGTGATCTTCAACGCGCTGTTGGCCGGTACGGATATCGATGAGGAAGTCATCCTGCCGGCTCCGTATTATGTCGCCTATATCGACATGATAAAATTCACCGGCGGCAAAGCGGTGATCGTGCCTTGCGGCGTCGACCAGGGTTTTAAGCTGACCCCGGCGCAACTCGAAGCGGCGATCACCCCGAAATCCAGATGGTTGTTGCTCAACTCGCCCAACAACCCGACCGGCGCGGTCTATGACGCAGCAGAGTTACGGGCCCTGGCCGACGTGCTTTTGCGCCACCCCCATGTCGGGGTGATCATGGACGACATTTACGAGCACATCACTTTCGATGGTGTGAAATTCTCTACCATGGTGGAGATAGAGCCAGCGTTACGCGACCGCACGGTCACCGCCAACGGCGTGTCGAAATCCTATGCCATGACCGGCTGGCGGGTCGGTTACGCGGCGGCGCCGGCGGCAATGATCCAGCAGATGACCAAACTGCAATCGCTGGTTACCTCCGGGGCCAGTTCGGTTGGTCAGGCCGCAGCGATCGCGGCGCTGAGCGGCCCCCAAGGCTTCATTGCCGAACAGGCCAAATCCTTCGAGGATCGCCGCGACCTGGTGGTGTCGATGATCAACCAGACCACCGGCCTATCCTGCCCGACGCCCAAGGGTGCGTTTTATGTCTACCCAAGTTGCGCCGGGGTGCTTGGCAAGAAAACCCCGGCTGGCGCGGTTATTGAGAATGATCGGGACTTTGTTCTCTATCTGCTGGAGACCGAGAATGTCGCCACCGTCCATGGCGGCGCTTACGGAATCTCGCCGCATTTCCGGATTTCCTACGCTTCCAGCACCGAAGAGTTGATTGAAGCTTGTGAGCGTATTCAACGCGCCTGCGCCGCCCTCAGCTAACGATACGGGGGCGCCGAATTGCCGGCAACGATGGCGCCCTATACTCTCACCCGGCATAGTGGCGGGGCTGGATAGAAAGCCGAGGACGGAAAATTGATCAGGCGAAGGCGCGGTTTAAACCGAAAGGCGAAAAATCGAACGGAGGCGGGATTCACCTTGCTCGAACTGCTGGTGGTTCTGGTTATTCTGGCATTGATCGCCGGCTTGGCCGCACCGAGGGTGATGAACCTGCTTGGCGGCGCCAAGACCAAGACAGCGCGGATCAATCTTGAGCAATTGTCGACGATCCTCGACATTTACCGGCTCGACATGGGGCGTTATCCCGATGCGGACGCTGGGCTCAAAGCGCTCTTGGAGCGGCCGGATGGAGCGCCGGCCTGGAATGGGCCGTATTTGCGCAAGGCGGATCAGCTTCTCGACCCCTGGGGCCGTCCGTTCAGCTATCGCCACCCCGGCGAGCACGGCGCTTATGATCTATATTCGCTCGGCGCCGACAAGACCGAGGGCGGCAGCGGCGAAGACGCCGACATTAAAAGCTGGGAATAACGATCGACAAGAAACATCGACCGGCATTGCCGGTTGGCGTCCGACGCTGAGACGCGGTCTTCGACCGTCTCAGATCGCCAGATCCTTGGTGTTGTAGTCGCGGATCACCCGCTCGAAGGTTTCGTCGTTCAGCCGGTACTCGTCCTCCAACCCGGCAAAGGGCTGGTATTGAAACGACGTTTCGTCAGGAAAATGTGTGCTCCGGGCGTCGATGCCGACCTGGATGACAGCCGCACGCTCGAAGACCCGTTTCTCGTCATAGACCGTCTCGGCGCCCATGCTGAGCGCGCCCTTCTGGCCAAGCACCGACGCGCGGCGATGAAAGCCGAAAGTGAGCGAGATGCGCTGCATCTCCGAGGTATTGGCAAAGGAACCATGCAGCATCTGACGGTTGACCACGGTCACGTCGCCGGGCTGGCAAACCAGGGGTACGGTGCCGGGCAGGGCCTCGGCGCCGCCGTTCTCAGCCACCAATTTCTTAATATCGACGCGACCTTCCTTGTGCGTGCTCGGCTTGACCCACAGGCAATTGGCCGGTGTGGTCTCGTAGAGTTGCACCTGAAAGTTGAACCCATGGATGCCCATGTCCCATTTCGGGTTGTTCCAGTGGGTCACCCCGTCCTGGTGCCAGGCGACCGAGCCGCCAAGACCGGCCTGTTTGACGAAGATCGCATCGTTATAGGGCACGAAATCATCGCCGTTGATCGAGGCGGCGATGGCGAGCAGCTTGGGATGGCCGTAAACACGCAATCCGGCAGGCATCTCCTGGCACATGCCGTACATCAGGAAGACGACCTCCTCCGGCGCGTCGCTGTCGGCGACCGGCTGGGCCATCTGGGAGGGATGTCGGCCATTCAGCTTGGTCGTTCCGCCCCAGGGATCACCAAGCGGCTTGGTGAAGGTATAGGGCTCACGCGCATGGTCACGGCCAAGCGCCGGGCGGCCCTTAGCGTCGACATCGGCGCCGGGGCGCACCGGCGCCCGCTCCAACATATTGACGGCGTCGGCGCGTAGCGCCGCGACCTCGTCCGGGCCGATGACACCCTCGAAGATGTAATAGCCATGCTCCCAATAGGCCGCGAGGATATCCGGGTGCAGCTTGCCATCGGGGCCCAAGCGCACTGGCCCGCGATTACCGATTTCGGCGGCGCGGCGTACGCCATCCGCCTGATATTCGGCCATGCCTGCGGCATGTTCTGCCCGGCTCGGGGCATTGGCCAGAGGTGAGAGTTCATTCATCACGGATCTCCCTTGCAGCGCGGCCGCGTCTCGGAACATCAGGGCCGAAAACTTCATCGCCAAAAGATTACCATCAACGGCGCTGGTGCGGCAATGCAAGGGCCGACCCTTGGGGGTTGTTCATCGGCGATCTGATCGGCCATCAAGCCGGCCCGCCATCCATATTCCCGGCGCGGCGATCAACAAATCACCCGGCTGGGCTCCGGAACGGAAATTTTCCGCTAGTCTCGCACCGTCACAATCCGAAAACCTGGAGAGATCCCATGGACACCAAAGACCTGTTCGACCAAGGCCTTGCGACCCGCAAACAAGTGCTCGGTGAAGAGTATGTGAACAACTCGATTAACAATGCCGACGAGTTCGCCCTGAAGCTGCAGGAGTTCATCACCACCCATGCCTGGGGCGCCATTTGGGGTCGCGAAGGACTGCCTCTAAAGACTCGCAGCATGATCAACATCGCCATGCTCGCGGCGCTTGGCCGACCGCACGAGTTTCGCTTGCATCTGGGAGGCGCGCTCAACAACGGGGTGACCAAGGACGAGATCGCCGAAATTCTGATCCAGGTCGGCGGCTATGCCGGGTTCCCCTGCGCCGTCGAGGGTTTCCGACAGGCCCGTGAAGTGTTCAAGGAAAAGGGCATTTAGCTGAACGCCAAACCTCGGCGGCATCCGTCAAGGCCAGCATTTCGCAAAATCCTGGCGGGATCGCTTTCACCGGGTCGGGGTTCGGACTAAGCTCCGGCCATGTGTCGCGCTCCTCTTCGATTGGCTCTTGCCCTGATCCTCCTCCTCCTCGCCGCCTGCGAGGAGGAGGAGCCAAGGATCATGAACCATCGCGAGGGCAAACCGCCGCCCGGCGTGGGCGGTTCCGGCACTGTTTGCGTGATCGTGCGAAACCGCGCGCCCTTCACCATCACCGGCCGGGTGCAGTTAAAATCCCGCGAGCGGGTGACTTTCCGACTGGCGCGGAACAAATCTCAAAAGCTTTGCGTCGCCGGCCAGCTCTTCGGTAACGACACGGTTTCCTTCATATTGACCAGTTTCGTGACCCTACCGATTTTCTCCTGTTACACGCGCCATGACCAATCGATCGATGTCTATGCGCGTCGCAACGGCGATGGCTGGATCTACAGCGCCACCTGCGTGCGCTAGTCAGCAAACGGTTATCCGGAGGTTGGAACGGCAAGCCGGTCAAGCCTGAGCCGGTGACGGCGGTCGGTCAGACGCCAAATACCGCCGTGAACCGCAGCAATAGCGCCGATCGCGGTGCCGCCGGAAATCAGAAACATCACCAGCAACTGATACTTCACCGCCTCTTGCGGTTCGACGCCCGAGAGGATCTGACCGGTCATCATCCCTGGCAAAGTGACCAAACCGGTCGCCGCCATCGCGTTAACGGTCGGCATCAGCGCGGTGCGCAACGCCGTGCGGACCACCGGCAGGGTGGCGCGGCGAATGGTTTCACCAAGCGCCAAGCGCGCCTCCACGCCGGCCCGCCCGGTGACCAGGCCGGATGTGAGGGCATCGAGCGCCAATCCAACCCCGGTCAGCGTATTGCCGAGCACCATGCCGAGAAGCGGCACCGCGTATTGAGGGTGGTACCAGGGGTCCGGCGCCACTTGTGTGGTCAGGGCAAAAGTCGTCACCAGCACCGACGCCATGGCCACGGCACTGGTTCCCAGGCCATAGGACCAGAAACCGCGCAGTCGGCGGCGTTGACGCGCCATCACCTCACGACCAGCGAAAAGCAGCATTGCAATGGCCGCCAAAGCCGTCCAGAGCGGCGACAGCGAGGTGAATAGCGCCTCCAGCACCAGCCCGACCAACAGCAATTGTACCGTCATCCGGACCGCGGCGATCAACAGGCTACGCACCAGACCAAGATCGAGCGCCAGGGACAGGCCGCCGTTGATCAGCAACAAGCTTGCCGCGATCATCAGGTCCCAATGGTCGAGAGCGATGTAGTTCATGCGGCCCAGACCTCTGCAAGATGGCCGGCAGACAGCTCATAACCGGTCACGGCAAGGCGGCGCATCTGCGCGGCATTATGGGTGACCAACAGACAACAGCAGCCGGCGGCCAATCTTTCCTGCACCATCGCCTCAACGATCGCCTCGCTGTGTGTATCGAGCCCACCTGTCGGCTCATCCAACAGCAGAACTCGCGGGCCGCGCTCAAGAAGCCGGGCGAAACCGAGGCGCTGGCGCTCTCCGGTTGACAGACGCTGAACCGGCCAATCACCGCAATCCTCGGCGAAACCCAGGCGTTCTATGGTCTCGCGCATGGCCGGCCAGTCCAGAAAATGCTCGGCAACGGTATCGCCCCACCATCCGGGCTCGGCAGCGAGGTAACCGACACGGGCGCGCCAGTCGGTTGCTGGAATCGACTGGCGGTCCACGCCGTCCAGACAAACCGTTCCTTCCGAAACATCCAAATCAGTGATCGCGCGGAGCAACAGAGACTTGCCGGAACCCGAAGCCCCGACAATCGCGACGCAGGTACCTCGTCGAATCTCGAAAGTCACCGGCCCAAGTCCGATTGGGCCGCAGTTGGAATGGCGCAGTCCCGAAACGGACAGCATGGCGACCTAGCTTCCGTTGGTGTTGCCGGCTCTGGGCGGGACTACGCGGTGCGGGCCAGTTGGGTCTCGACCAACCGCGACCAATAACTGGCGCCGATCGGCAGCACCTCGTCATTAAAGTCATAGCCTTGATTGTGCAGCTGTTCGCCCGGTCCAGCCGGACCATTGCCGATCCAGACATAGGAGCCGGGCTTTTCCTGGAGCATGAAGGCGAAATCCTCGGCGCCCATACTGGGCTCTGGATCGCGCACCACGTACTCGGCCCCACTGATATCGCCGGCGACGGCGGCGGCGATTTCGGTTTCGGCCTCGGAATTGATCGTCGGCGGATAGCGTTTTTCATAGCGCAGCTCGGCGCTGGCCCCGAAAGCCTCGGCGACGTTCTCACAGATCCGCCGCATCTGCGGCTCTATCTTGTCATGCACTTTCGGGCTGAAAGCCCGGCAGGTCCCGGCGAGCTTTACCGTCTGCGGGATCACGTTATAAGCGTCACCGCCATGGATCTGGGTGACCGAAACGACCACCGATTCCATCGGGTTGACGTTGCGGCTGGCGATCGACTGCAGGGCAACGACGATCTGCGAAGCGACCAGCACCGGATCGACCCCGAGATGCGGCATCGCGCCGTGGCCGCCAACGCCGGTCACGTCGATCTCAAACATATCGTATGCCGCCATCATCGGACCGGGCCGCGCGGCGAAGGTTCCGACCGGCATGCCGGGCCAATTGTGCATGCCCCAGACGCTCTCGGCGGGAAATTTATCGAACAACCCTTCCTCGACCATCCGGCGACCACCGCCCTCGTTTTCCTCGGCCGGCTGAAAGATGAAATAGACCGTGCCGTCGAAATTTCGGGTCTCGGCCAGATATTTGGCGGCGCCGAGCAGCATTGTCGTATGCCCGTCATGGCCGCAGCCATGCATCTTGCCGGGATTGATCGATTTATGCTCGAAATCGTTAGTCTCAGTCAGGTCAAGCGCATCCATGTCGGCGCGCAGCGCGATTTTACGGTCACCGCCGCCCTGGCCCTTGAGGACACCCACCACGCCGGTCTTGGCCAAGCCGCGATGCACTTCGATCCCGAAGGATTCAAGCCGCTCGGCGACAAAACCCGAGGTCCAGACCTCCTCAAAGGCGGTTTCGGGATGCTTATGCAACGCGCGCCGCCACTCGGTCAGTTCATCGTGAAAATCGGCTATGCGGTTAATGATCGCCATGATCAAGTCCTCGTTGGCTGGCCCTCCCGATGGAAAGGGCGAAGGTTGGTTCTCGCCGGGGGATCAGAAACCCGCGCTGGCGGCGGAGGCAAAGCGGCTGTCAGGTGCGACGATAGAGACTGTGTCGCCGCGACCATTCTGGCGATCATAGACGATTTGGCCAGCTTTCATCACCAGACGGTGATTCGCCGCCTCGGCGACCTGGGCGATTCGTTCGCTGGGATTGCCGTCGACCAACAGCAAATCCGCCTGCTTGCCGGCGGCGATAGCGCCACAATCGTCAAGGCTCAGAAGGTCGGCGGCATTGCGGGTCGCAACCACCATGGCGTCGCTGGGCGAGATGCCGATATCCACCATGTAGCCCAGTTCAAGCGCGTTCGCGCCGTGGAAATTGAACGGCGTGCCGGCGTCGGTACCCATCGCGATCAGCCCGCCGGCCTGATAGAAGCGCCGCACCGACTCCTTGTGGATCTCCAGGACCCGCCCCGCCTTCTCGATCACATAGTCGGGAACGCCTTGATCTGCGTGATTCATGATGTTGCCGACAGCCGCCAAGGTCGGCACCAGATAGGTTCCCGCCGCCAGCATTTCCTCGATGCATTCGTCAGTCATGAAGATGCCATGCTCGATCGAGGCGATACCACCGCGTACGGCATTCAAAATACCTTCGGAGCCCTGGGCGTGGCTGGCGGATTTTTTGTTGAAACGCAGGCCTTCGGCAATCCCGGCGCCAATCTCCTCAGCGGTGTAATGGGCATCCTCGGGATTAACCCCCGGGGTCATGACCCCACCGGTGGCCATAATCTTGATCTGGTCGGCGCCGGCATGAATTTGCTCCCGCACTGCCTTGATTACCTCGTCGATACCGTCGGCAACCCGTCCGATGCGGTTGCCATGCCCCCCGGTCATGCAAATCATCCGACCGACGGCACGAATCGTCGGCCCAAGCTGCTGGCCACTATTGATCGCATCCCGCACGGCGAATTCCAGATAGTCCTTGCCGCCACAATCCCGGACCGCCGTGATGCCACCGGCCAGCGAAGCCTGGGCGCGCTGGAGCGCCTTCATGGTGATCTGACCATCCGAGAGCTGGCCGATGGTCGAGGACGGGTCGGGTTCACCGCCATAGACAAGGTGAACATGGCAATCAATCAGGCCAGGCAAAAGCGTGCCGCCGGAAGTATCAACCCTGGGCCCGGCATGGCCGACGAACTCGGCCGAGGGCGCCAGCGCAGCGATGCGATCGCCATCGACCATCACCCCGTGGTCCGGCAACAACTGACCGCTTTCCCCGAACACCAGACCGCCGTCAAAAAGCACCGGCATGAATTAAACTCCCGTGGATGGATATTCCCGCTTAGATCAGCATCGAGGCTGACGCCAGCCGGGGCGACACGCTTTCGATCTCCGCCATGGTCGGCAGGCCGGATTGCGCGCCTTCCTGCAAGCAGGCCAGACCAGCCGCGACACTGGCTTGGCGCAATGCATAGCTGATCGCCGCCCCGCCATCCAGGCTGGTCGCCAGAACCCCGACGAAGGCGTCGCCGGCGCCGACGGTATCGACCGGCTCGATATCCAGCGCGCCAATCCGGAACAACATATCCGATGTCGCGAGCACCGCGCCTTGGCCACCAAGCGTGATGATACAATCCAGCGCATAACGCTCGGTGAAGGCAGCGGCCTGTTCTTCCGGCCCGCGCTCGACGCCGGCCAGGCTATTGGCCTCGCCCTGGTTCAAAACCAGAACGTCGCAGGCGCGTATGGCGGCCTCGTCGATCGGCAATGCCGGCGCCAGATTGAGAATGATCCGGCATCCGGACTGTCGGGCCCGCCAGATCGCCGCTTCGATTTCCTTGACCGGGACCTCCATTTGCAGCACCAAAGTGGTGCCCTTGGTCAGCAGCGCATCGGGAATCTGCTCGGCCGTTACCTGCATATTCGCGCCGCTGGCGACAACGATCTGATTCTCACCGCTTGCCTCGACCATGACGGCGGCGGTGCCGGTCACGCCATCGCTCTGTTCGACCAAACTGGCATCCACCCCGGCCTCGCGCAGGGCGTCGAGAACCGGTTGAGCGTAGGGATCGCGCCCGACGCGACCGACCATCTTGACCGCCCCACCAGCGGCGACCGCGGCGGCGGCCTGGTTGGCGCCCTTGCCGCCGGGCCGGAAGATATAGGTTGGGCACAGCACCGTTTCACCCCGCGCCGGCAATCGCGCCACATTCAGGAACAGATCCGCGTTCACCGAGCCGAACACCACGATCATCGCCGCCCCTTTCGTCTCATTGCAATAGCTGATAGAGCCTGGGGTCGAGGCTCCCTCTGGTCAACCCCGATGCATGCGAAGGACCCATGGCGATAATCCATCCGGTGATCCTTTCGGGAGGTTCCGGAACCCGCCTGTGGCCGGTTTCCAGGGCCCTGTTCCCCAAGCAGCTACTAGCCCTAACCAGCTCTCGCACCATGCTGCAGGAGACCGCCTCGCGGGTCCGCGATGACGATCAATTCACTGATCCCATGGTGATCTGCAATGCCGAGCACCGATTCATTGTGGCCGAGCAGTTACGCCAGATCGATGTGACGCCATCCGACATAATCCTGGAACCGGAAGGCCGCAACACCGCACCAGCCGCCGCGCTGGCGGCGTTACAGGTGGCGCGGGACGATCCGGACGGGTTGGTTCTGTTGCTGGCCTCGGATCATGTGGTGAGCAAACCCGACGTGCTGCGCGAGGCGATCCTAACCGGCGTCGCAGCGGCCGAGCAGGGCCAGCTGGTAACCTTTGGTATTCGCCCCCATCGCCCGGAAACCGGCTATGGCCATATCAAGGTCGGGGCGGCGATCAATGGCGCCGCCGGCTGTTATGCGGTGGACAGTTTTGTCGAAAAGCCGGATTTCGAAACCGCCAAGGCGTATGTAGCCTCCGGTGATTATCTATGGAACGCCAGCTTGTTCCTGTTTCGCGCCAGCACCTATCTCGATGAGCTGAAGCGTCTTGCACCGGAGATTGAGGCCGCCTGCCGGACCGCTTTGGAGTCGGCGACCAGTGATCTTGGTTTCCTGCGTCCCGATCCCATCGCCTTCACCAGCGCCCCGTCGATTTCCATCGATTACGCGGTCATGGAGAAGACCGACAAGGCCGCCGTGGTGCCGGTCGATCCAGGATGGAGCGACGTCGGCTCCTGGACCGCGCTTTGGGAGATTTCGGAGCAGGACGAGCACGCCAATGCGCTGATTGGTGACGTTATCACCCACGACGTTCGTAACGCCCTGATCCGCGCCGAGTCCCGTCAGGTCACGGCGATTGGCGTCGAGAACGTCATCGTCGCCGAAACTTCGGACGCGGTTCTGGTAGTCGGTATGAACCACGCCCAGGACGTGAAACTAGCGGTTGACGCCTTAAAGGCGGCGGGCCGGCCCGAGGCGACGGCTCATGCGCTGGTCCATCGGCCCTGGGGAACCTTCGAGGGCATCGATTCCGGCCCCACCTATCAGGTCAAGCGGATCACCGTGACGCCTGGTGCGGCGCTCTCGTTGCAAAGCCATCAGCGGCGCTCGGAGCACTGGGTGGTGATCGGCGGCGCTGCCAAGGTCACCCGGGGGGCGAACCTGCAGACGCTTGAAACGACGACTCTGCAGCGCAACCAATCGATCGATATACCGCTGGGCTGGGTGCATCGACTGGAGAATGCCGGTAGCGATCCACTGGTGATCATCGAGGTCCAATCCGGGGACTATCTGGGCGAAGACGATATCGAGCGCTACGATGACGTCTATGGACGCGGTTGAGGGAGACCGTCATGAGCCTTGCACGGGATGCTGACGACATCGCGATTCTAGAGCTTCCTTTGATCGAGGCGACGCCGGAAACGCTTAACGGATATGGGTTGCTGGTCGACGCCTATGAGGCCCAGGAGATCGAGATCGTCACCTGGCCGGTCGCCGGCTGGCGGCAATGTGATGCGGGCACGGGCAATGAAGCCGGCGTGACCGAGGGTATCTTCGAATTTTGGTGGCGCGGCGAAGTGCTGTATGGCCGCAACAACGCAGTCAATGATCAATACCAATTGGGCTGGTCGAAACCACCGAGCGTGGCATCCGAAACCACTCAGACTCCGGATCGCTCGCGTATCCTGCTGTGGCACGCCAACTACCATCCCGATGGCGGACAGTTATTCTTTCCAATGGACGCCGGCCCCTTCGTGGCGCCACTGGCCATCGGCGGCGACGATATCAGACCCGAGGACTTTAAGGCCTTTTGGTTCGATGGAACCAAGGGCCTCTATATCCATCCCAATATTTGGCACGAGGCGGTGATTCCAACCAATGGCGACGCTCGGTTCCGGGACAAACAGGGTAAGGTGCATGCCAGAGTCAGCGCGGATCTGGCGACGGAATTCGGTACCTATCTATCGGTCCCTTTGCGGGCGCCATGAGCGCCCCGGATCGATGATTGGGCCCGGATCGATGATTGGGCAGAGTATAGGGGTGAGTGGGGTCAATGAGTGATCTGGCGCAGTGGCTTGACCAAAATGGCCTGAGTCGCCATGGCGCGTTATTCGCCGAAAACGATATCGATATCGATGTTCTAGGCTCGCTGAGCGAAGCGGATCTCAAGGAGATCGGCCTGTCGATGGGCGAGCGCAAGCGGGTGCTGGCCGCCATCTGCGCACGGGACGGGAGCGCCGGATTACCGGATGGTCCGGTAATCGCCCCGGCTATCACTCCGGTCACGGCCCCAGCAGGCGGCCCAGCATCAACCGAGCCTGCCGCCGCGGTGCTCGATGCCCGGCGTCAGGTGACTGTGCTGTTCGCCGATCTCTCGGGCTTTACCACATTGTCGGCCAAGATCGATCCGGAGGAGGTGCACGCGCTGCTGCAGCGCTATTTCACGGTCGTGGACGAAATCATCCGGCGCTTTGGCGGGACTATCGACAAGCATATCGGTGATGCGGTAATGGCGGTTTTCGGCGCGCCGATCGCCCATAGCGACGATCCGGAGCGTGCCGTCAGGGCGGCGCAGGAAATCCACCGGCAATTGGCCGAGTTCACCCCGCCCTTGGTTGCCCATGTCGGCATCGCCAGTGGTCAGGTCGTGGCCAGCCGTACCGGTAGCAGCTCTTTTGATGAATACACAGTAACCGGCACCTCGGTGAATTTAGCCGCCCGCCTGCAGGATCTGGCCCAACCGGGCGAAACTTTGATCTCCGACGCCGTACAAACCACCGTTGCCGGGGTCGCCGCTTGCGACTTCGCCGGGAATGCCGAGGTCAAAGGGTTCGAGACCCCGATCAAGACCTGGCGAGTGTTGGACATCGGTCAGGAACCGGCCAGTAGCGATGCCCGTCCGTTTGTTGGCCGCGGACGGGAGCGACGCCAGCTCCGCGGGGTGGTGTCGGAATGCCTCGAGACGCAATCCGTTCAGTTGGTATTGCTGCGCGGTGAGCCCGGGATCGGCAAGACCCGTCTGGTCGACCAGTTCCAGAGCGAAGTGACCGCCGAGGGATTCGCTTGCCATACCGCCCTGATACTGGATTTCGGCGCCGGCAAGGGGCGGGATGCAATTCCGGCCTTGGTGCGTAGTTTAATCGGCATCCCCCCGGGCAGCGGCAAGGCGGTGCGTCGCTTGGCCGCCGACAAGGCCATCGCCAGTGGATTGGTGGAGCCGCAGAACGCCCTCCATCTGAATGATCTGCTGGATCTGCCACAGCCCACTGAGCTCCAGGCCATGCATGACGCGATGGACTATCAAACCCGGATGCAGGGGCTTGACCGCACCATCGTCGCCTTGGCCCGTGAGGCCGGACGCCGGGGACCCGTCCTGCTTCGGATCGAGGATATTCATTGGGCCGATCCAGTTCTCCTCAACCGTCTGGCGAGCCTCGCTGAGGGTATCGCCGGCAGCACGATCGTCATGCTGATGACATCCCGGGTCGAGGGCGATCCGATCGATGCCGGGTGGCGCGCCAAGATCCGCGATCGCCCGCTCACCACCATCGATCTGGGGCCGTTGAACGCGGAGGACGCGGCCGACCTCGCCAAGCATTATCTGGACACGACCGACGAATTGGCACGCGCCTGTATCGCCCGCGCCGCCGGCAATCCACTGTTCCTCGACCAATTGCTGCGCAATGCCGAGGAGAATGCCGAGCACGGCGTACCAGGGTCGGTGCAGAGCATCGTACAGGCACGTACCGACAATCTTGACCCAAAGGATCGCCTGGCGATTCAAGCCGCAGCGGTCTTGGGTCAGCGCTTCACCGCCACGGTCGTCGCGACGATGATCGAGGTACCGGGCTATGAATGCACCGGTCTGATTAAGCATCAGTTGGTCCGCCCGGAAGGCGACGGGTTTCTGTTCGTTCATGCTCTGGTCCGAGATGGCGTTTACGGGACCCTGCTGGGCGACAGCCGGCGGGCGCTCCACATTAAGGCCGCCAACTGGTTTTCCGACCATGACCAGGTACTCCACGCGCGGCACCTGGAAGCAGCGGAGCACCCGGACGCCGCCGCTGCCTATCTCGTCGCGTCTCGCCAGGAGATGACCGCTTATCACTACGACCGCGCGCTCTCGCTGGCTGAAGCCACAATCCGCCTGACCAAGGACCGCAGTTTACGTCTGGAAGGGTTGTGCCTGACCGGTGAGATCTTGCGCCTCCTCGCCGATAGCGCGCTTTCCATAGAGTGTTACGAATCCGCCTTGGCGGATGCGGAAACACCAGCGGAGGAAATTCGCTGTCGGCTCGGCCTCGCCGCTGGTATGCGCATCCTTGATCGCTTCGACGACGCCTTTATGCAACTCGACCGCGCCGAGGCGCTATGCAGTGAAGCCGGGATCAGCGACCCGTTGGCCGAGATCGAGTTTACCCGCGGCAATCTCTTATTTCCCCTGGGCCGTACCGAGGCGTGCATGGCGGCCCATAACCGGGCGCTCGTCCATGCGCGCGCGGCCGGCAGCGAGGAATTTCAGATCCAGGCGCTGGGCGGCTTGGCGGATGCCTCCTACGCGGCCTGCCGCATCGAAAGCGCCAAGCGGTATTTCACCGAATGCGTGACCCGGGCCAAAGAGGCCGGCTTCGCACGCATCGAGGTGGCCAACGCCCCGATGGTCGGGTGGTCCTCGATATTGAGCGGTGACTACATCGCCAGTCTTTCCCTCCTCCAGGAAGCCCAGGAGATTACAACCCGCGCTGGTAATGATCGCGCCAGAATTATCGTCCTGAACGGCCTTAGCCTGATGGCCCTGAACCAAGGAGAAATCGACGACGCAGAGACCCATGCGCGCGAGATTATGCGCCTGAGCGAGCGGCTTTCGTCCAGTCGGTTCCTGTCCTATGGCCTCAACACGTTGGGAGGCGTTGAATTGGCGAGGGGTAACAGAGCCAAAGCCCGCGAGGCAGTGGAGCAGGCGATCGCGGTCGCTGAAGGTCCGGCGATCCAGTTCTGCGGCCCTTGGATCTATGGAACGGCCGCCATGGCCGCCAATGACCCGGGCAAGGCAGTCGCGTTTCTCAATGAAGGCGAAGCCCTCCTGGATGTGGGAGCGGTTGCGCACAATCACATCTTCTTCCGCCAATGGGCGATGGAATATTGTCTTGAGGTGGGCGACTGGGAGCGCTTGGAACATCACGCCCAGGCGCTGGTTGCATTTCTCGGCCCGGAACCAACACGTTTCACCGATTATTTTATCAAGCGCGCCCTGGCCCTGGCGGCGGTTCGGCGCGGCACCGACGACGCCGAAACCGAACAGGCCCTGCGACACTGCTTGGACTATGCCAACGCGCAAGGGTTAGCGCCGTCGGCCATCGCGATCCGCACTGCGCTCGAACAACGTTTTTCCGGCGAATAGCGATTCGCTTACAGGTTGTCGATGTTGTTAGAGCCACCCTGGTCCAGGGTTATTTCCAGTCCAGGCAACGGGCTCGATCAGGCCAGAAGCTTCATAAACGAAAACTGAAATGCCTCGTAGCCTGGCTTCATCAGGCCATGCATCGCTGCCTAAATCAGCCTTGGATCATCAGGAAGACGGGTTCAAACGCTCGCGCAATTGCTTGCCGGTCTTGAAATAAGGAACGCATTTCTCGCTGACGGTTACCGCGTCTCCGGTCCGGGGATTACGACCGGTTCGAGCATCGCGCCGCTTGATCGAGAAAGCCCCGAAGCCACGCAATTCTACTCGGTCACCATTTTCCAGCGCCTGGGAAATCTCCTCGAAAATGGTCGAGACGATTCGCTCCACGTCACGCTGGTAAAGATGCGGATTGGCTTCCGCCAATCTCATGATTAACTCGGACTTGGTCATTGCGACGACCGTTCCCGTGCCGGACCATTTCGCCGAGTATGTTCAAAAAAACACACCGGTTGCCGGGCCATCCCTATACCGAAGGATGCCAGGGGTTGGCCAGTCCGTCAAGTATAAGCGCTTCAACTGAAAGGCCTTTCCGAGACACCCGCGATTTTGCGGGCCGCGAAAGGGCCGCGGTAAAAAATATGGCCGTCCCGATCGAGACCAGGACGGCCATATGTTGCGACTAAACGACGAGGATTATTCGTCGGTATTCTGTACTTCTTCACGCTGACGAAGCGCCGCGCCGAGGATATCGCCAAGGCTGGCGCCGCTGTCCGAAGAGCCATAATCCTTCATGGCCTTCTTTTCTTCTTCTGATTCGCGGGCCTTGATCGAAAGTGAGAGCTTGCGGCTCTTTTGATCGATCTGAGTGACCTTTGCGTCGATCTTCTCGCCAACGGCGAAACGGTCCGAGCGCTGTTCGGAACGGTCACGCGACAGTTCCGACTTGCGGATGAACCCGGGCATGCCGTCACCGACGGTGACCTCAATGCCATTCTCGGTGAGCTGAGTCACGGTGCAGGTCACGATCGAACCCTTGCGGACGGTCGCGGCCCCGGACTCGAACGGATCATCCGACAACTGTTTGACGCCGAGCGAGATACGCTCCTTGTCGGTATCGATATCCAGAACCTTGGCCCGAACGACATCGCCCTTCTTGAAGTCCTGAATGGCTTCTTCGCCCGAGCGCTCCCAATCGAGATCGGAGAGATGCACCATCCCGTCGATATCGCCCAGAAGACCTACGAAGAGGCCAAACTCGGTGATGTTCTTCACCTCGCCCTCGATCTCGGAGCCAACCGGATACTGGGTCATGAACTCGTCCCAAGGATTGGACAAGCACTGCTTGAGGCCGAGCGAAATCCGACGTTTGGTCGGATCGACGTCCAGCACCATGACTTCGACTTCCTGGCTGGTCGAAACGATCTTGCCGGGATGCACGTTCTTCTTGGTCCAGCTCATCTCGGAGACATGGACAAGGCCCTCGATCCCCGGCTCCAGCTCCACGAAGGCGCCGTAGTCGGTAATGTTGGTGACCCGGCCGGTGAACTTCGTGCTGATCGGGTACTTGCCCTCGACCCCATCCCAAGGATCCGCCTCAAGCTGCTTCATGCCGAGGGAGATGCGCTGGGTTTCCGGATTGAAGCGGATGACCTGGACATTCACCGTCTGGCCGATCTGCAACGCCTCGCTCGGATGATTGATCCGGCGCCAGGCGATATCCGTCACATGGAGCAGGCCATCAACGCCACCAAGATCGACGAAGGCGCCGTAATCGGTGATGTTCTTGACCACGCCTTGCAAGGTCTGGCCTTCCTTGAGGTTGGCGACCAGCTCCGAGCGTGCTTCGGCCCGGCTTTCCTCGAGCACGGCGCGGCGTGAGACAACAATGTTGCCACGCCGGCGGTCCATCTTGAGAATCTGGAAAGGCTGAGGCGTTCCAAGCAAGGGACCGATGTCGCGCACCGGGCGGATGTCCACCTGGCTGCCCGGCAGGAATGCGGTCGCGCCGGACAGGTCGACGGTGAAGCCGCCCTTGACCCGACCGAAAATCGTGCCGATCACGCGTTCCTGTTTCTCGAAACCGGTTTCCAGGACCGCCCAGGCTTCCTCGCGCCGGGCCTTCTCGCGGCTAAGCATCGCTTCGCCGTTCCGGTCTTCCATGCGCTCAACATAGACTTCCACCTCGTCACCGGGCTTCAATCCATGTTCTTGCCCAGGGGCGGTGAATTCCTTGAGGGCGACACGGCCCTCGGACTTAAGCCCAACATCGATAAGAGCGCTGTCGCCCTCGATCGAGATGATGATGCCCTTAACAACACTTCCCTCGATGCTGATGTGATCGCCAAAAGACTCGGCGATCAAGGCATCGAAATCCTCCATTGCGGCGTCGGCCGAGGCGGATAAAGCCATGAAATCTCCTTAGACATAGTGTCTGTCCAGCGGCATTTGGCCGCCGCCGGATGGTTGCGTATGGTGGCGTTGTTCCCTGCGAACGGGGTTCCCTGCGAACGGGGTTCCCTGCGAACGGGGTTCCCTGCGAACGTGATTCTCAACAAACGGGGTTTTCCATGAACGCGCCTAGTGATGCAGCTTTCGGCGGCATCTCCTGGGCAATGTTCAACCCGGTCCGCGGGTTCGAACGAGGCCGGTAAGCCGGCCACCATCTGGTTGCGTTTGCCGGCTCCGGACCAAGCGAAGAGCCAACGGTTCAAGTCGTTCCGGACGTCACAAATGCGAGCGCGCGCTCAAAGGCCTGATCGGGGTCGAGATGCGAGGTATCAAGAAGCATCGCGTCCTCGGCCTGGCGCATCGGAGCATCGACCCGCGAGGCATCGCGTGCATCGCGCTCCTGCAAATCGTCCAGAACGCGCGCATATATAGCGGCCTCGCCGCGTCCGAGCAACTCCTTGAAGCGTCGTTCAGCGCGAATCTCTATATCGGCGATCACAAAAATCTTCCGATCGGCATCCGGGCATACAGCCGTGCCGATATCACGGCCGTCCAAAACCGCGCCGGCTCGGGCGTTTGGCGGGGTGACGGCGAAGTTCCGCTGAAACGCCAGCAACGTCGAACGGACAGAAGCAACCGCCGCCACCTTCGAGGCCGCAGCCCCGGTTGCAGCGCTGCGCAGGTCCGGGTCCTCGGTGAGATTTGGATCGAGGTCACGCGCATGCGCGGCGGCGATGGCGGCATCGCTCGGGTCGGCGCCGGCCCGCAGCACCGACAGGGCGACCGCCCGGTATAACGAACCGGTGTCCAGATAGGCGTGGTTCAAATGCTCTGCAAGCCGGCGCGCGACCGTGCCTTTGCCGGATGCAGCCGGTCCGTCTATCGCAATGATCATGCCGGTGCGTCCTGTGCGATCTTGGCGCCGAGGCCGCGCATCAAACCGGAGAAATCCGGGAAGCTGGTCTCGATGGTTGCCCCGTCGTCGATACTGACCGGCGCGTCTGCACCCAGCCCGAGGACCAGGAAAGCCATGGCGATGCGATGATCCATATTGGCGGCGATCGTCCCGCCGCCGGGTACCCGGCCCGCCGTGCCGTGGACGACCAGCCGATCCTCGCTTTCCTCAACCTCGACGCCGCACGCCGCCAGCCCGCGGGCCGTGGCGTCGAGACGGTCGCTCTCCTTGACCCTCAGTTCCGCCAGCCCGTTCATCACCGTCCGACCCTCGGCGAAGGCCGCGGCTACCGCGAGCACCGGGTATTCGTCGATCATCCGGGGCGCGATGCTGGCTGGGACGTCGACGCCGCGCATCTTGCCGAAGCGTACCGTCAGATCGGCCAGGGGCTCACCGCCGCCATCGTCCAAGCGATCCACTTGGATGTCGGCGCCCATATCGGCGAGCACCTCATAGAGGCCGAAACGCAGCGGGTTGATGCCGACGCCGGCCAACTGGATCTGCGAGCCTTCGGTGATCAGCGCCGCGACGGTCGGGAATGCGGCGGAGGACGGGTCCGCCGGGACCCGAACCCGCTGACCTATCAATTCCGGCTCGCCGACCAGGGTGATCGCCCGGCCGCCATCATCGCGCGCCACGACTCTGACCGTCGCGCCGAACTGCCGCAGCATGGTTTCGGTGTGGTCCCGTGTCGCATGGCGCTCGATCACCGTGGTTTCGCCGGGCGCCGCGAGGCCAGCCAGCAGGATCGCCGATTTCACCTGCGCCGAGGCGACGGGCAAGGTGTAGTCGATCGGCAAGAGCGTTTCCGGCCCCAGACAGGCAAGCGGCAGGCGGCCACCGGCCCGCGCGACAAAGCGCACGCCCATCCGCTCCAACGGTTCGATAACCCGCGCCATGGGTCGACCAACCAACGAGCCGTCGCCGGTGAAGAAGGTGGTGATCGGGTTACCGGCGGCGGCGCCCATCAACAGCCGGGCCCCGGTTCCGGAATTGCCGAGATCCAGCACCTGGTCAGGTTCGTCGAGGCCGCCGACACCACGGCCGTGGATACGCCATGTCCCGGCTTGGTCACGCTGGACCTCGGCGCCGAACGCCCGCATCGCGGCGGCGGTACACAGCACATCCTCGCCCTCGAGAAGGCCATCGACCACAGTCTCGCCGACCGCCAGGCCGCCCAGGATCAGCGCGCGGTGCGAAATCGATTTATCTCCAGGAACACGGATGCGCCCCTTGAGTCCGAAGGATTTGCTGGAGGTTAACGAAGCCACGAACGGTTTCTCCGGCCTTGGTTCAGGTTTGGGTTCGAGTTTCAGCTCGTCCGGTGTAGGCTATCCGGTAAGGTGGATCGCAACGTAAAGGATCGAGGCGATCATCCCCGGCGGCTGTCTATCATAGAGCCATGAGCCTGTCCGGGGAAATAAGGCGAGAATCCGGCCCGCATGTTTTGCCTGTGCGGGGAGGACGAAAGAGGGTCGGCAACCCGTTGAAACTAATATGATTTGATATCCGAAGAAACGCATCAGTCCGACTTTTCGCTTCAAAATCAACGCGCCACTCTCCGCCGGAAGCGGCGCGGTTTGGCATTTTGGCTTTGACATCCCTCTCGATCCTGGATATCCCCGCGCCGCGTCCGGTCCGTCATCGGTATTTCGGAGGAGTTGAATTGGCTAAACCAGAATGGGGTATAAAACGGGTCTGCCAGTCCTGCGCAGTTCTGTTTTACGATTTCTTCAAATCCCCAATCGTCTGCCCTAAATGCAGCGCGACTTTCGATCCCGAAGCGGTATTGAAGAGCCGCCGCAACCGTGTCCCCATCGCCGAAGAGGTCAAACCGGCCCGACCGAAGGTGGCGGAGGAGGCGGGCGACGATGAGGACGAGGACGAGGAAGAAGATGGCCTCGTCCTGCCGGATGAGGATGAAGACGAGGAAGAAGAGGTCCTTCCCGAAGTCGACGCGCCGGGCAGCGCCGCTGTTTTGGCGTCCGACGAGGACGAAGACGACCCTGTGTTGGTGGTCGATGCTGATGTCGACGACGATGCCGACGAGGCGGTGCCTGACGAGGAAGAAGAAACTTAAGCATCCAATACGGTGACGTTAGCGCAGCAAGCCAGAAAGCCTCTTGCGAAGCCAAGCCTGCACCGTTATCTAACACCGGTCGTCGGCCCAAGTGGCCGAACCCAGAATTCGGGGCCATAGCTCAGCTGGGAGAGCGCTACAATGGCATTGTAGAGGTCAGCGGTTCGATCCCGCTTGGCTCCACCAAGATAACCCCCTGGGAAACCAGGGGGTTTTTGGTTTCCGGGACCTAAGTCTTTAGTCTTGATCCAGCGCGTTCCACGGTTTGTTGCCAAGTGTTGCCAACTTTCGTGAACTGTCGTTCTCTACCTGTTCGGATATCGGCAGCTCGAAGATCGCCCTGTCAATCGGCATTGAATGTTGCCCCCCAATCGGCGTTCAATCTTGACCCCCTTGGTACAGACGGTAGCTC
>JAQBUJ010000454.1 GCA_027623845.1 Pseudomonadota bacterium | reverse complement strand
GAGGATGGCGACGTATTCATCCATAACGACCCTTATTTCGGCGGTAGCCATCTGCCGGACGTCAATGTCGTCACCCCGGCGTTTCATGGCGGCAAGCTGATCGGCTTTGCCGGTATCAGGGCGCATTGGCCGGATGTCGGCAGCGCCACGCCCGGCAGTTATGGGGCGGTGACCGAGATATATGGCGAGGGTCTGCGCCTGCCGCCGATCAAGCTCTACGCCAAGGGCGTGCTTAACCGAGATGTCGACGCGATCATCTTCGCCAATGTCCGCACCCCGGAGGAACGCCGAGGCGACCTTGGCGCGCAGATCGCGGCGAACCGCCGGGCGACGCAGCGGCTCAGCGCACTGGCGGATAAATACGGCACCGATACCCTGGTCGACGCCATGGCAGAGGTGATGAATTATTCCGAACGGATGATGCGCACCCTGCTGGCCCGGTTACCGGATGGCGAGTCCAGCTTCGAGGACTTTTGCGACGGCGACGGCATTATCGAAGAGGGCGATACCGAGGATCAGCCGTTTACCATTCGAATGACGGTGAAGAAGGTCGGCGACAGCCTGGCGGTTGATTTCACCGGCACCGATGGAGCGGTCTCGGGGCCGATGAACGCGCCGCTTTCGGTGACCGCCTCCGGCGTGTTTACCGCGCTGAAGACCATCGTCGATCCCGAGGGGCTGGCGCCGCCAAATTCCGGTTGCTGGCGAACCATCAAGGTAACGGCGCCCAAGGGCTGTGTCCTGAATGCGGAATTTCCCTCGCCCGTGGTCTATGCCAATCACGAAGTATCGCACCGGGTCTGCGACATGACCTTCGGCGCCGTGGCGGCGTTCTGGCCGGACAATGTGATGACCTGCAGCCAGGGAACCTCGGCGGTGATCACCTTCGGCGGCAAGGACCCGCGCAATGGTTTGCGCTATGTCTCCTATGAAACCATCAAGGGCGGTTTTGGCGCCCGGCCGGTGAAGGATGGCATCAATGCCGTGGCCAGCGGCATCTCCAACACCATGAATACCCCGATCGAAGTGCTGGAGTTGAGCTTTCCTGTGCGGGTCGATGAATATGCGCTGACCCCCGATAGCGGCGGCGCCGGTACCTATCGCGGCGGCCTTGCGGCGCATCGCACCTGGACCGTGCTCGGCCACAAGGCGCGCGCCTCTTCGTGCTTGGAGCGCACCAAGTCACCGCCGTTCGGCCTGCAGGGCGGCCTGTCCGGCATGGCGGCGCGGATCTGGACCGAAGACGCCGCCGGCGCCTTGCATGGCGCGCCCGGCAAGGGCGGCTTTGATGTTCCCGATGGCGGCAAGATCCATCTTCAGGTGCCCGGCTCCGGCGGTTATGGCGATCCGAAGGGACGCGACCCGGCCAAGCTTCGCGAAGATCTGCTCGATGGTTATGTTACCGAGGAGGCCGCGCGAGAAGTCTATGGCGTAACCGATGTCGAGGGGTTGGTGAAGGGGTAGTTGAGGTTCGGGCGTCGTTGAGGCTCGGGCGTCGTTGAGGCCTGGGGGACCGCTCAATCCACCGTCGCCACCTTCTCGCCCGGCTTGGCCTTGATGTTCGGGTACTGGGATCCGAACCAAAGCATATATTCGGTATAGGTCGTCGGCTCGTGGCGGGCCGGGTTGTCGTCGCTGACGCAGGTCGGAAAACACGCCATCACCGCATCGATACCGCAATCGAAGAAAAACGGCGCGGCATAGCGGTCCCGGGTCTCACGATGCACGACCCGGTGCGGTGTCGATAGGAACCGATGATTGCTCCAACGCCGCATCATGTCGCCGGTGTTGACCAGAAAGCTGCCGGGCAGCGGCGGCGGCTCGACCCATTCTCCCGAGGCCAGCCTGATCGCCAGGCCGGGCACCTGATTTTGCGGCAACAAGGTCATGAAGCTGGAATCCGTGTGCGGCGCCAGCGCGAATTGATTGTCCTCGATCGCTTGCACCGGCACCGGTGGGTAGTGGGTCAAACGAAGCGAGTATTGCGGCTCACGGAACGCCTCGGCGAAATAATCATCGGGGAGATCCAAGGCATTGGCGTAGATCGGTAACAGCCGAAGCGCCGCCGCCTCGGCCGCCTGGCAATAGTCAACCAGCGCCTCGCGAAACCCAGGCAAGCTCGACGGGTCCGGCCATTGGTTCACCCCCCGATAGCGCCGGCCCGAGACCACGTCCGGATGATCCGGCGGCAGGTCGCGTTTCAGAAAATAGGCGGCATTCAGGTTCGGTTGAGTATTCTCATGGATCCGCGATGACCGGGAGGTATAGCCCTTATAGGGCATATAGCCGATCTGGTGCTCGTTCACCTTCAGCGCCTGTTTGCGCTCAACCGGTAGGGCGTGGAACCGAGCGGCCTGGGCGAAAACCGTGTCCATTTGTTCCGGGGTGACGCCATGGTTCACGATAAAATAGAACCCGACATTCTCGCAGGCGTAACGCATCTGCTGGCCCAAGCGTTCCAACGCCCCAGGCTCGCCAGCACGGTAGGGTCCGAGGTCGAGGATCGGAATTTCATCGTCCGAAGCGACCGGGCGCGCGCTCAGCGGATCTTGGTAAGTGAGGCTCATCATTATCTCCCCTTGGGCGTCTCCACTGACATCGACGCCATGATCCTGCGCCCGTCGGCTTCGCGCAAGGAAGGTGATCGCCCTGACATGGTTCCGCTTACCTCTTGTGCCGGTCAGCGGAACCGGCTATATCAGCGCGCCTTGAGACAAATTTCGGTTTAGATGCGCACCGGCGCGGGAGCAGGCACGATGAAGGCGGATATTCATCCCGACTACCACGACATCACCATCGTCATGACCGATGGTACCGAGTACACCACCAAGTCGACCTGGGGCGCGGCGGGCGATGTGATGCGCCTGGATATTGATCCGAAATCGCATCCCGCCTGGACCGGACAACGCCGGGTGCTTGATCAGGGTGGCCGTGTTGCACAGTTCAACAAGCGCTTTGCCGGGCTTGGCATTAAGGACTAACAGCAAACGCTTTTTTGCTGATAACGGGCGCTTTCAAGCGCCCGTTTTTCGTTGGCCTCTACTGATTAACCGGCCTTTTATTGGGGCTCCTGAAAACATTTTCTTCCCGCCACTCTTGAAGCGATCCTCCCAGATCTTACGTATTGAGTGTTCCGATCGCCGATTGCGGGGTCGGAACACTCTCAAACCGGCTCGGCCAATTGGCGGGCCCCTGAAACGTCCAGTTTGCTTCCAAGGAGGATTTGGACAATGCGTACGATCGACTTTTCCCCGACCTTCCGTTCCACCATCGGCTTTGATCGCATGGCGCGTCTCGTTGACGCGGCCAATCAGGCCTCAGGCACGGCGGCGCAACCGAACTACCCACCTTACAATATCGAAAAAGTCGGCGAGGACGCCTATCGCATCACCATGGCGGTCGCCGGTTTCGGCGAGTCCGATATCGATATCACCGTCAAGGAGAGCAGCCTCACCGTCTCCGGCAAGGTCGAGAAGGAGGAGGAAGGCGAAAACCCAACCTTCCTGCACCGCGGGATCGCCGCGCGCGCCTTCGAGCGTCGCTTCGATCTGGCCGACCACATCATCGTGAGCGGCGCCGAGATTGAGAACGGCCTGCTGCATATCGATCTTGTTCGCGAGGTCCCCGAGGAAAAGAAACCCCGGCGGATCGCGATTGGCTCCGGCGCGCCGAAACTGGAGAAAAAGGCCGCCTAATACCACCTTCCATTGATCAGAACCCATGTGCCCAATCCCGGGTTCCGATGGACATTATGGTC
>JAQBUJ010000453.1 GCA_027623845.1 Pseudomonadota bacterium | reverse complement strand
AATGAATCACAAAACACTAAATATGGGAATCCCTCGCGAGTCAGCCTCAGCGCAAATTGGTATAAGCGCCATCTCATTGATATGGCGTGAAACATCAGTGAAAAAATCATCAAAATCGGCGATCTCAACCATCGCGTTTGGAATGCTGTTTCGGAACCGATTGAAAAGCTGTTTCGGAACAGGGATAAAAGGATCGGTGTTCAGGAAGCCCTGGCTAGGTTGGACGGGCGTCCGGAAGTGTTGTTCACGAGAACGTGGAGCACGCGAGCGATATCGGGCGCGGGAGAGACAGCCATGGCGATTGATCAGCGCCACTTTCGAGATGTGATGGGAACCTTTGCGACGGGGGTGACCATTATAACCACCATGGTGAACGGCGCCGCGCACGGCATCCCCGCGAATTCTTTTTCCTCGGTTTCGTTGGACCCGCCGTTGGTGCTGTTTTGTCTTGGCCGCTCCTCGACGAACTTTGATGCCTTCATGGCCGCCGACTGTTTCGCGGTGAACATTCTGGCTGCCGGTCAGGATGCGTTGTCGACCCGGTTTGCGGTCTATGAGGGCGACCGGTTCGACGGTGTGCCGTGGCAACCCTGGGAAACCGGCTCGCCGGTCCTCGACGGTGTGGTGGCCGCCGCCGATTGCCTATGCGAGGCGAAACACGATGCTGGCGACCATATCGTGATGATCGGTCGGGCGGTTCGGGCCGAGGCGCTCTCGGAGGCTCCGCCGTTGCTCTATCATCGCGGTAAATACGCCCAGATCGGTTAGACTGTTCTGCCTTCTACCTCGGTTCGACCCAGCAGCCGGGATTTAAACCCGGCTGCGTCAAGGGCGCCGAGAATCTCGTCCACGTGCCGGGCGTTGCGGGTCTCGACCACCGCGTCCAATTCGGCCAACTTTACCGGGACGTCCTGGAACAGGCGGTGATGGTAGATCTCAATGATATTGCCGCCGTGCTCGCCGATCATGCCGCTGATCCGCGCCAGCAGACCGGGCTCGTCATTGATTTCGACCCGGATGCGCACCAACCGGCCGTCTCGCACCAGGCCGCGCATCAGCACCGAGGCGAATAGGCGAGAATCGATATTGCCGCCGCAGATCACCGTCGCGACGGTCCGACCGGCTAACTTGCCCGCCAGCTGGCCAAGCGCCGCCACCCCGGCCGCCCCCGCGCCCTCGACCACCAGTTTCTGCTCCTCGGCCAGCCGGTGGATCGCCTGCTCCAGCTCAGCCTCGCTGACCAGGACGATGTCCTCGACCAACGCGGAGATCACCTGACGGGTCAAGACGCCGGGGGTCTTCACCGCGATGCCCTCGGCAATGGTTTCACCGCCGGCGCTGGCGGCAAGACCGTTTATCGCCTCATGCATCGAGGGATAGAGCGCGGCCTCGACGCGAAATACCCGGATGTCCGGCTTCAACGCCTTTACGGCGAGCGCGATCCCGGCGATCAGCCCGCCGCCGCCGATCGGGACGATAACCGCATCGAGTTCCGGGAGGTCGGCCAATAATTCCAGCCCGATCGTTCCCTGCCCGGCGATAATCGCCGGATCGTCATAGGGATGGATCAGTACATGTCCATGCGCCTTGATCAGCTGCTCGGCCCGCTCGGCGCAATCGCTGAGGTTGCGGCCATGCAGCACGACCGATGCGCCGTGGCGGCGGGTTCGCTCGACCTTGGTGAAGGGCGTTTGCGTTGGCATTATGATGGTCGCCGGAATACCGAGCCGGCGCGCATGGTAGGCGACCCCCTGGGCATGGTTGCCGGCCGACATGGCGATAACCCCGCGTTGGCGTTCCTCATCGGTGAGACTGGCGAGCTTCATTGCCGCGCCGCGATCCTTGAACGAGCCGGTCACCTGCTGGTTTTCCAGCTTCAGGAAGGTGCGGGTACCATGGCGTTGATCAAGCCAGGCCGCCGGGACGACCGGGGTGCGGACCACCGTGCCCGCCAGAACGCCGGCGGCGGTGCGGATGTCGTCGATACTGAGGTCGATTGGCATGGTGGCTCCACTTTCCCGAATGACCGGTGTTTCTGAACCGATCGACCTGTCTTGCCCGGATCGGCCCGTCTTGAACCAATAGGCTCGGGCGAAACGCTGAATTCTAACCGCCTCACGGAAGATTGATCCGCAGTTTGGCTATGTCGATGGCCGGGTCGATGGCCGGCGAAACCCACTTCCTCGGAAGCGCCCGCAGAAGCGCCCATTGTGTTTTTTGCCACCGCTCGCGCCGCCACACTCTTCCAAAACCGGCGAATTAACTTGTGATATAGACGCAGAGGCGTAAAAAAATAGCGGCGGGGAGGCTCCCCGTCGAGGGAGCCGGTCAAATGAGGACCATTGCCCAGGCTGGAACTATCTCCAGCCCTGGCGGAGGACTGATGTTATGGCGCCTGTATCCAGATTTGTTCGACTTGCCCTGGTGACCGTGTTGTTCGCGGGGCTCGGTGTCGTGTCGGCCCCGGCCCCGGCCCCGGCACAGACCCAGGCACAGACCCAGCCACAAGAGAGCGCGGCGGCGGAAGCGACGTGGTATTTCATCGGTGATTCGGACTCACTATGGGCGAATCTCGACCGCGGCGCGCGCGCGCCCTATCTCACGCTTGACGACGTTGATACCGGTGCCCCCCGTTACGAATTCGTGCTGACCCTGAGCGACGATCCCGACCCGGAGCGCTTGCGTTTCACCACCGGGCAATCCCATGCATTGGGGGGGCGTTCGGAAATGTACACTTTCCTGGTCAATCGCTCGTTTGACTGGAGTAACGGCTCGCCGATTACGCCGCATTTCATGGCCGGTCTGGGCATGACCTATACCGACGACCAAGGCGTCGCGGATCTGGCCAGAAGAACGGCCGATGGGCGCTCAAGCTGGCAGCCGACGGTCCAGTTCGGCTTTGGCGCATCCTACGAAGTTTCCACCAGGTGGGCCTTGGTCGCCCACTATCGGGCGCTGATCGTTGGGGCCGACACTTTCGTGATGGATGCTGACCAGGATAGCCAGTTCACCCAGGATTTCATGATCGGCGCCCGCCTGCGCTTCTGAACGTTACCGCCACGCAAGGCATCCGCCGGGACAGAGCCGATTAAACCGGCCATCCGTGCAAAGCCCGCCAAAGTGAGCGGTCAGCCGCCCAGCGCGCGGATAATCGCCTCACGGTCTTGATCCAGATTGGGCGATGGGGCCCGTGTCGTCGGATCGGCAAAGCCGGAAATCTTCACCGGGTTGCCGACAACCCGCATCGGCCCGGTAACCGGATCGTCGACGCTCACGATCATGTTCCGCGCCAGCGTTTGGGGATGGTCGGCGGCTTGGCCAACATTGTTGATCGGCCCGCAAGGCACGCCGTATTCGTCAAGCACCGAGATCCAGTGCGCCGTCGTGCCTGCCTGCAAGACCGCTTCCATCTCGTCTTTCATCGCCTCGACGTTCTGGTTGCGCAGATCATTGGTGGTGTAGCGCGGATCCTTGGCCCATTCGTCCTTGCCCAGCGCCTCGGCGAGTTTAACGAATAGCGAGTCGTTACCGGCTGAAATGATGATGTAGCCGTCTTCGGTCCGATAGGCCTCGAATGGCGTGATCGACGGATGCCTGGCGCCCAGAGGGCCGGGGGCGGCGCCGCTGGTGAAGTACCGCTGGACGGCGTTTTCCAGCAGCGCCACCTGGCAATCCAGCATGCCGATATCGACCTTACTGCTCTGCCCGGTGAGCTGGCGGTGAAACAGGGCGGCCTGAATGCCGATGGTCGCGTAGAGTCCGGAGCCGAT
>JAQBUJ010000452.1 GCA_027623845.1 Pseudomonadota bacterium | reverse complement strand
TCAATCTGTGCGACAGCTTTCCAAAGCTTTTCGACCTCGTCGACGAGTCGGAATCCTGTGAGCTTGATACCGTCGACAGTGCCGATTTCGCCCCTGTGGTCGATGCCTGCACGCTCTGCGACATGTGCTTCATGAGCAAATGTCCCTATGTCCCCCCCCATGAATTCAATCTCGACTTTCCGCATCTGATGCTGCGGTATCGCGCGGTCCAGAACCGCAAGGGCGAAGTGCCCTTTACCGCCGTACAATTGACCGAGACCGACCGCAACGGTCGCGCCGCAGGCTTTGCCGCGCCGCTCGCCAATTGGGCCACCAAGCGCGGCAATCTGTTGACCCGCCCGATCTTGGAATCGACCTGCAATGTGCATCGGGACGCGGCGCTGCCGAAATTCCATACCAATGATTTCATCACCCGAAGCAAGGCCGAGGTTCCCCCGGTCAATAGCGAGGCGCCGGGCCATGGGCGCAAGGCGGTGATCTACGCCACCTGTTTTGTGAACTTTAACAACCCCGCTATTGGCACCGCCGCGCGCCAGGTCTTGGCCCATAACGGTGTCGAGACCGAGGTCGTTTATCCGTCCTGTTGTGGCATGCCGCAACTTGAGCAAGGCGATATCGCCCGGGTGGCTGAGACCGCGGCCAAGGTCGCGGCGGAGCTTCGTCCCTGGGTCGACGAGGGTCGCCAGATGATCGCCCTCACGCCGTCCTGCGCGCTGATGCTGAAATTCGAATGGCCGTTGATCCTGCCCGAGGATGAGAATGTCGCGGCGCTGTCGGCAGCAAGCCGGGACATTGATGAGTATATCGTCGACATCGCCAAAACCGAGGGGCTCGCCGATGGTTTACAGCCCCTGGATGGCGGCGTGACATTGCATATGGCCTGCCACAGCCGGGCGCAGAATTTTGGCCAGAAGTCAGCCGAGATGCTGCGCTTTATCCCGCAGATCGATATTACGGTGATTGAACGTTGCTCCGGTCATGGTGGCTCCTGGGGGGTGATGAAAGACAATTTCGAGACCGCGTTGAAGGTTGGCAAGCCGGTGGCTCGTCAGGCGAAAAAAGCCGGCAACGCCTATCTTGCTTCCGGCTGCCCGCTGGCGGCGGAGCATATTATCCAGGGCATGGAACGCGTTGATGGCGAAGGCCCGACGGTGCAGCGTGCCGACCATCCCGTCGAAATCCTCGCGCGGTCCTACGGTTTCTGAGTCGATCCATCGTTTGCGACCCGGCCCGAAAACCGGTCGCGCTCTGGCGCATGATACGGAGAATACCCGCATGGCGGAAAAACAGATCACCCGGGACGATGTCCTGGAAATGAGCGCCTACCGGGCCATAAGAGCGACCAAACGCGCCGAGATGGTCGCTATCAAACGCGACCGCCGAGTCGCGGTAGGACCGGACGCCACTTTCTATTTCGAGAGCCACGACACCATGTGGTGGCAAATTCACGAGATGCTCTACATCGAAAAAGGTGGCGAGGAGCAGATCCCGGACGAGCTTGCAGCCTATAATCCGCTGATCCCCCAGGGCCGGGAATTGATCGCGACCTTGATGTTCGAAATCGATGACCCGGACCGGCGCAAAATAGTGCTCTCCAGCCTCGGCGGTGTCGAGGAGGCCTGCGTGCTTTCCATTGCCGGCAAGGAAATCGTCGGGGTGGCGGAAGCCGATCTCGATCGCACGACGGCGGACGGCAAGGCCTCATCCGTGCAATTCGTTCACTTCACCCTTAGTGACGCTCAGGCCGACGCCTTCAAGCAGCCGGAAACCCAGGTCATGCTAGGCATCAAGCACCCGAATTATGGCCATATGGCAATTCTGTCAGGCCCGGTGCGCACGGCCTTGAGCGCCGACCTCGACTGATAGTCGATGCTGCCCGGGGCCGCCCGGGAAAGCTTTAGTTGCCGAGGGCTTCTTTGACGTCGACGCCCCAGATATGCGCCCGGCTGACCCAGCCTGACAGGCCGGAGACCCGGATCTCGCACCATTCGTGCCGGCAATCCTCAAGATTGGCCAGTACGCCCGGTTCTAGACGCGCCACCGCCGACGCCGATTCGCCCGGATCGCGCCGAAGAGTGCGGATCTGACCGATCACCTGGACCATTCGGCGTCCAGACAGCATGCTTTGATGCGCCCAACCCTCGGTCCCCTCGAAATCACGAATCTTTCGCCAGGTGTCAAACTCCGCCACTACCTCGACGGGTAGGCTGCGACGCTTGAATACCCATTCGATCGGATAGCGGGCGCCAGGCCCGGCGCGCACGTTCACCTCGTTTGAGCGCAAGGAAACATAGCGCGGCACCGGCAAGCCGGTTTGCTTGCCCACCGTGGCGGCCATGACCGATGGCCCGGTCAATCCCAGAAAACTCAGGCAAACGATTACGCTTAACAATCTCAGCATGGCTGGTTCTCTATGTGAGGCTGCAGTCTACCACCAGATGTTGGGTGAATTAACATAAAACCACGCAATATACCGTGTTTTAACGGGCGGCGCGGCGACGCTCTTGGGCTACGTCTGGACAAGCCTCGGGCGGGCTGATATTCCCGACGAAAGGCTATTTTGGGCGCCCGGTTCAGAGACGTGGGTCCAAAGAAGAGGGGCCAGAGACGCGGCTCCCGACGCGTTCATGCATCCGCAAGGAAACCTGTTCATGCCGACAAAGAAGCCTCTGGTCATCATCACCCGCAAGCTGCCGGATCCGATAGAGACCCGGATGATGGAACTTTTCGATACCCGTCTCAACCTGAACGACGCTCCGTTCGACAACGCAGCCTTGAAGGATGCCGTGCGCGAGGCTGATGTCCTGGTCCCGACGGTGACCGATCGGGTCGATGCCGAGATCCTCGCCGAGGCTGGACCGCGCCTCAAATTGATCGCTTCCTTCGGCACTGGTGTCGACCATATCGACCTTACCGCGGCCAAGCAGCGCGGTATCACCATCACCAACACCCCCCGGGTTCTGACAGAAGATACCGCCGACATGACCATGGCGCTGATCCTAGCCGTGCCGCGACGCCTGGTGGAGGGGGAGCGGTTGCTGCGGTCTGGAGATTGGTCTGGCTGGGGCCCGACGCTGATGCTTGGTCATCGTATTCACGGCAAGCGGCTCGGCATCGTCGGCATGGGGCGGATCGGGCGGGCCGTGGCGCGCCGGGCCAGAGGGTTTGGCTTGTCGATCCACTACCACAACCGCAAACGCCTGCACCCCGAAGTCGAAGAAGAGTTGGAGGCGACTTACTGGGATAACCTCGACCAGATGCTTTCCCGCATGGACATCATCTCGGTCAATTGCCCGCACACCCCGGCGACTTATCACCTGATCTCCGGTCGTCGGCTCGGCCAGATGCAACCCCATGCCTATATCGTCAACACCTCGCGCGGCGGAGTCATTGACGAGGCCGCCCTGGCCAAAGCCCTGCGCAACCGCGACATCGCCGGGGCCGGTCTGGATGTGTTCGAGCATGAGCCGATGGTCAATCCGGCCTTGCTGGAGCTCGACAACGTCACCCTGTTGCCGCACATGGGCTCGGCCACTTTCGAGGGGCGTGTCGATATGGGCGAGAAGGTCATCGTCAACATCCGCACCTTCAGCGACGGTCACGCCCCGCCGGACCGAGTGATCGAAACGATGTTCTGAGACGGGAGGCAGGTCAGGGGGTCTGAGGCGGAATTCTGGGTCGTAACACTTGGTTCAGCGCCCAATCTTCACAAATAGCAGCCCCAAAAGAAGCGGGCGCCACAGGGGCGCCCGTAATACCACCTTCCATTGATCAGAACCCA
>JAQBUJ010000451.1 GCA_027623845.1 Pseudomonadota bacterium | reverse complement strand
AAGCCGGCATCGCCCTTGGCCAATACCGACCGGATCGCCAGCGCCCCGAACGTTAGATACATCAGCAAAAAGGAAAGCGCCGCGCCGAACGGCCAGTCATTGGCCCGCTTGAACTGCCGCTCGATCACATTGGCTATCATCTGGCTGTCGGTGCCACCAAGCAGATCCGGTATTAGATAAGACCCGAGCGCCGGAATGAACACCAGGATCACCCCCGATATAATGCCCGGCACCGCCAAGGGCACGACGATCGTCACAAAGGCCCGCAACTGGCTGGCCCCAAGATCCAGCGCCGCCTCGATCAAGGATTTATCCATCCGGTCGAGCGCCGCATAGAGCGGCAACACCATGAACGGCAAGTGCACATAGACCAAGCCGATGACCACGGCGGTGTTGTTGTACAATAACGCCAGCGGCTCAAACGGCAGACCAAGCGTGTCCGCCCCCCACTCCAAGGTGAAATTCACATAACCCCGGGTGCGTAAAACCGCGATCAGCGCATAGGTGCGGATCAGCAGGTTGGTCCAAAACGGCAGGATCACCAGGAACAAAAGCACCGGCTTCCACCGCCCGGGCGCAAAGACAATACCCAGCGCCACAGGAAGACCGATCAGCAAGCAAACCGCCGTGGTAACGCCGGAGATCCAGGCGCTCTTGGCCACAACCCCGAGATAAAGCGGGTCAAGGGCGCGGACATAGTTGGCCAGAGTCCAGGTGATCTCAACATCGATCAGCCCGCGCTTCTCACCAAAGCTCAACACCCAGACGATCGCCAATGGCGCCAGAAAGAACCCGAACAGCCATAGACTTGGTGGCAGAGCGCTGACCCAAAAGACGAGCGGATGCTTGCGCTTGCCCACGACCGAGCGCTCCCCCGTAAGATCAGCCTCCGGCGGCTCAGGCCGACTGAATGCGCGTCCAGGCGTCATTATAGAGCCGGACCACCTCCGGCCCCTGATAGACCAACGCTTCACAGGCATTCAAGGTTTCGTCCGAAGGATAAATCGCCGGATTCTTCGAGTAACTGTCCGGCATCAGCGCCTTGGCGGCAGCGTTCGGCGTGGCGTATTGGATAACCTTGGCGACCCCGGCGCCAACCTCCGCCCCAAGCAGAAAATTGATAAACTTGTGCGCGTTTTCCGGATGCGGAGCCCCGCTCGCGATTGCCAAAGTGTCCTGCCAGACCACGGACCCTTCCTTGGGCACCACGTAGGAGAGGTCCTTGTCCTCCCCCATCACCTGAAGGATATCGCCGTTCCATTCCATGGTCAGGTCGACCTCACCGGACAGCAACAGATCTTGACCATTATCCGGCGCGAAAAGCTTGATGTTCGGCTTTTGCCGGATCAGCAATTCCTCGGCCGCCTTGATAATTTTGGGGTCGCTGGCGTTCAACCCATGGCCCATATATTTGAAGACAATGCCAAGCACGCTGGCGGTTTCGCTCAACAGCGCGCATTTGCCTTTGTAGCGGTCTGAATCCAACAACCATTTCCAACTGTCCGGTACGCCATCGGTCTTCGATATCCGATAGCCAATGCCCATCGTGCCCCACATATAGGGCATCGAGAATTTGCGTCCCGGATCAAAGGCGGCGTCCAGGAAGGCGCTTTGCAGGTTGGCCTTGTTGGGGATCATCTGATGGTCAAGCGGCATCAACATATTAGCCTTGATCATCCGCTCGACGAAATCATTCGACGGCACGATGACGTCGTAGCCGGGATTGCCTTCCTTCAGCTTGGCGAACAACTCGTCATTATCGGCGAATAAGTCCATCTTAACGTCAACGCCGCTCGCCTCCTTGAAATCCTCGAGCGTCGTCTCGCCAATATAGGTGTCCCAATTATAGAAGTTCAGTTTGGCTTCCTCGACCGCCCACCCCTGGCGAGGCAGTATCGAAATTCCGGCGGCCACCGCGCCGGTACCAGCCAGAAAACGGCGACGTGACAGCCGCCCATTGGGGAACAAGGGCATCTTAGCCTCCTTGCGTCGTCACGAGATTGTCGGTGCCGGCAATCATTTCGACGCATTGCGAAAATGAATAGTCAACGTGCGGCGACGGGGGGCGCGAAGTCAATAGGCCTCCGGAAAGCGAGGCCGCCGGCGTCGTCGTCTAGCGCCCACTGCGATCCCCCATCCGTTCGACGGGACTTGACGAGGTTCGGACGGGATTGACAGGGTATGTTAATTTCTCGTCATCGCCTTGGCCCGGAGACCGATCATGTCCAGCCCCCGTGACCCCGATCTCGCTGCCGTTCTCGACGCCCACAGAGCCATTGCCGCAGCCTTGCCCTCAACCACCGTGAAACCGTTTTTCGAGCGCTGCCACGCAGCGCTCGAAGCGCCGGGCACTTCGAACTCCGGTCACCAACCGCAACAAATTCCGGTGTGCGACCATATAACCGAGGGATTGCGGGTTACCGCCGCCGCCTCACCCGGTCTTGCCCGGTTGGCCGACGCTTTCGGACGCCTCGCCCCGAAGCTGGCCTGGCAGCGCCGCCAGGGATTGCAGGCGAAGGACCCGCGCTTTGTGGACAGCCACGCCAACGCAACACTGATTGGCCATGACGGCCTGGAACGTCACAATTCGGTCCGCCTTGGCGTCAGCTTACTGGCGCCGGGTGTGGAATACCCCGACCACCAACACCCGCCGGAGGAAGGTTATCTGGTGATGAGCGGCGGTGACTGGCGCCAGGATCACGGCGAATGGTTTCGCCGAGACCCTGGCGATACCGTCCACAACGTCCCCGATATCTGGCATGCCATGCGCGGCGGCGAGGCCCCGTTGCTGGCGCTTTGGATGCTGTGGATGGGCGACTAACCCGGCTTTGGTACGGACGGTAGACCGGCTCAGACTTCTTCCTTGGTCTCCAGGCTCACCGGATCGAACGGCGTCGGCAACACCCCGCGCGGCTTGATGTAATCATAGGGCGCCCGAGCGATAAACTTACCCCAGCCGGGCTCGCAATGCACATCGCCGTCGTTCCAAACGACCTTGCCGCGGCTGATCGTAACCGCTGGCCAACCCACGACGTCCAACCCCTCATAAGGCGTGTAATCGGTATCGTGGTGCAGGATGTCCTGGCTGATGGTGACCTCCCGCTCGGCATCCCAAATACAAATATCGGCGTCGGCGCCGACCGCGATGGTGCCCTTTTTCGGATAAAGGCCGAACAGCTTCGCCGCGTTGGTCGAGGTCAGCGCGACGAAGGTCTGCATGTCGATCCGGCCCTTGGCCACCCCCTCGGAGAAGGTGATCGGCATCCGGGTCTCAAGGCCCGGCACTCCATTGGCGATCTGGCTGAACGGTGCGTTGTCGCCGGCCCAGAACTTTCCCTCCAGCTCGTCGATATTGTACGGTGCATGGTCGGAAGTGACATTGCCGATGGTGCCGATCCGCACATGATCCCACAGCGCCTCCTGATCGCCCTCGGTACGCGGCGCCGGCGAGCAGACGAACTTCGCCCCCTCGCGCTGGTCACGATCAAGATCACGAGCGGTCAGCACGAAATACTGCGGGCAGGTCTCTGAAAACACCTTCAAACCACGGCGCTGAGCCCGGCGCACCTCCTCGGCCGCTTCCTCGCAGCTGACGTGAAAAATCTGGATCGGCGTGTCCAGCAACTCAGCCAGCATGATCACCCTGTGCACCGCCTCGCGCTCGACCAGTGGCGGTTTGCACCAGGCGTGGTGCTTGGTGCTGTTCTTCTCCGCCTGCAACAACTTCTCGGTCATATACATGATCGCGTCGTGATTTTCGGCATGGACGCATACCAGCGCCTG
>JAQBUJ010000450.1 GCA_027623845.1 Pseudomonadota bacterium | reverse complement strand
CGCCTTCGTCATCGATCAGTCCTCCAGCGTCGTGGCGCGCAGCGAGATCAACGTGCATGCCGCCAATGGCGAGCCGATTCCCGAGGGCTGGGCTTATGACGCTGACGGCAAGCCGACCACAGACCCGGCGGCGGCGTTGCAAGGCACGATGGTGCCAGCCGGCGGCTACAAGGGCGCTGGAATGGCCTTGATGGTTGAGTTGATGGCCGCGGCTCTGTCCGGCGCCACCCTAAGCGCCAAGGCCAGCTCCTTTGGCGGCAACGAAGGCGGGTCGCCGCGCACCGGCCACTTTTTCATCGCGATCAATCCGGGACCGTTCTCAGGCGGCGATTTCGAGGCGCGGATGGCGGACTTACTGACCGAGATCACCGGACAAAACGGCGTCCGGCTACCCGGGGCCCGTCGCCAGGATGCGCGCGCCCGGATCAGCCGTGACGGCGTCACCTTCGCCAAGGCGCTCCATGTCAAATTGCTCGGCTATCGCGGTTGAATTTCTCGCAGAAGGTAGCCCAATCAAGATCGGGCGCAGTTCACGCACGTGGTTACCGAGGGGTCGAACTCCAGGCGCTTTATCGGAATTTCCTCGTCACACAGCAGGCAATAGCCATAGGCGCCCTCGTCGAGCCGCTTCAGGGCGGTCGCTACCCGCGCCAGCCCAATCTGGCGCCGGCGCTCGGTTTCCTGGGCCATCGCCTGATCACGCATAGCGTCCATCCGCGACAGCCGGCCAACCCGGCTTTGATCCAGTTCAACCGGCTTGCCCTGATCGCGGGCGCCAGCAATCAAGCCGCTCAATTCGCTTCGCTGCGCCTCCAAGAGGGTGCGAAAGTGATCCAGGTTCAAGTCGTCGCCCATAGCCCGATCATGACAACCTCGCCAGGGCAGTCATGCAAGCGAAATGCGCCGGGCATGGCGATTGGCCGGCAACGGCGGTCGGAAAAGTCGTTCAAAGCAAAGCGGCGGCGATCCTGTTCCCAGGCCGCATCGCGCCAACGCATTGACGAACTACCTTCTTATTGCCCTTGGCCTGTGGTAACCAATTGCTGAAATCAACTGTCCTGCATGTCTTGGGAGCGGGTGAATGAGCGACACGCAATCAACCGAACCGGGTGGCCCGGCGGTCAATATCGTCCTCGATGCGGATTGCCGCGACCTGTTCGTCGACGGGGTCGGCGGCGCCATGGTGCGCGATGGCGTGGTCCGGCTCAACCTAGTCAACACACGCTATGATTTCCACGGCGCTGCGGTCGAGCACGCGGTGGTGGCCCGGTTAATCATGTCGCGCTCCGGCGCGCGCAACCTGCAAACCGCGCTCTCGCAACTTGCCTCCAGGATGCCCCAGGACGGCAGCACGGCGACCGCCACCGCCTCGGTGACGCCGGTCCCCGAATCGCCAACGCCGGCCCGCTCCGCTGCTGGTCGCGCCCGGAGCCGAGCCAAGAAATAGACCGAACGCTCGGCTGAACAGACGGAACGACAACCCTCAACGGACCGCGTGCCGAGCACCGTCGCCGCGATTGCCTGTTGTCGGGCGCAATTGTTCTGGGAGACGATTGCTCTGGGGCGCGGGCAGTATCAGATACGGCGCACCGACGTGATGACAATACCCGCCAGGACCATGCAGGCGGCAACCAGTTGCGGTGCGCCGACGCTTTCGCCGAAACCGAACCAACCAATCAAAAACATCGTCGACAGCTCCACGACCATCAGTTACCGGCGGCAAGCACCATCAGGACTCGCTCCGCACCGCCACCTCATAACCATCGGGGCCGATAAAGTGAAAGCGCCTGCCGCCAGGGCTAAATCCCCTCGGTCAGCTTACGCATCCCCTCGCCCACGCTCGTCAATCCGGCTTGCAGGATGAACCGGTCCCAGCCGATGCAGAAGTGACGCACGCCGAGATCGATATAGCGTTTGGCTTGCTCCACCTCTCGAATTTCGATCCGGGGCGGCACGCCGTATTCAAGGCATTTGGCGATCACCTTCTCTTCGATCGGGCGAATCTCGTCGCTGAACATCATCCCCGGATTACCGCGCGAGATGCCATAATCAGCCGGGCCCCATTGCGCCATGTCGACGCCCTTCGCGCACGCCGTCGTCAGCACCGCGTCGAGGTTTTCAACCGCCGCATTCTTTTCCAGCATGATCGTGAAAACCACGGCGGCCAGATCATCGAGATACCCCTCTGGCTGATAGCCGGAAAGCGCCGGGCGGCGGATCTTCAGCCCCATCGAGCCACCAACTTCCGGCGTATCGGCGCGGATCAGCCGATGGCATTCGACCACGTCCTCGGGCGTTCGGATATCGGTGAACAGCACCGATTTAAAGCCCGCCCCCAGCGCCGCCTGCGCCCAAAACCCCTGACCTTCCTGATCCAGTTTGATCATCAACGGCAGATTGGCGCATTGGCCGGCACGGGCCATGTGATAGAGCAATTGCATGTCCAGCACCGAATACTCGGCGGCGAACTCGGCATAATCAAACAGCCCGGTATCGCCGATAAGTTCCGCGATATCGGGATCGGCGAACAAAAAATGCGTACCGAGGGTCGGTTTGCCGGCGGCCAGCGCCTGGCGAAAGGTGTTGGGCATGATCATGGGATCAGTCCGGTTGTTGATGGGAAAAGCCTTGGGGTATCGCACGTACACAGCGTGTGCACGCGTCTCCATTCCATGGCCATTGACCGGGCCCCGTCAACCCGCTTTGTTGGCGGCCTTCGCAGACCTGCCTGGATTACCGCGCCATGTCTCTTTCCGGCCCCGTGCGTATCGCCGTCGATGTCGGTGGCACTTTCACCGATCTGCAGATTTTACACGAGCAAAGCGGCGCAACCCATGCGGTCAAGACGCCGACCACGCCGGATGACCCATCAAAGGGCCTGGCCGAAGGTTTGAAGATCGCGTCGGAACGCCTGGGTTTCCAGCTGTCACAGGTGACGGCGTTGATGCATGGCACCACGATCGCCACCAACGCGGTCCTGCAACGCCGGCTCGCCCGTGCGGCCTTGGTCACCACAGCCGGGTTCGAGGATGTCCTGGAAATCGGCCGGCATGTCCGCAAGGAGGTTTACGCAAACCGGGCCGAGGAACGGGTACTGCTGATTCCGCGCCGGTATCGTTTCGGCCTCAAAGAACGGATGCGCGCCGATGGTTCGGCGGAAACCCCGCTCACACCGGAGGCGGTCCAGGCAGTGGTCGACCGATTGGTCGCGGCCAAGCCCGAGGCCATCGCCGTTTGCCTACTGCATGCCTATGCCAATTCCGCGCATGAGGAACAGATCGCCGAGGCCATCGCCCTTGCCTTGCCGGGCGTACCGCTTTCGCTCTCGCATCGGATTTGCCCGGAAGTGCGGGAATTCGAGCGCACATCGACAACCGTTCTCAACGCCATGCTGGTGCCGACCGTCCAAAGGTATCTGAACAATCTGCGCCATTCGATGAGCGCCCTTGGCCTGACGGCGCCGGTCTATCTGGTGCAATCCAATGGCGGAGCGGCGCTGCCGGAGACGGCGGCGGAACAGCCCGCGCGCCTGCTGTTGTCGGGACCGAGCGGCGGCGCCCTGGCTGGCGAGGTCCTGTCCAAGGCACTGGGCGAGCCGAACCTGATCGGCGTCGATATGGGCGGCACCAGCTATGACGTCTCCTTGGTGGTCGATGGCGCGGTTCGCCAGATCGCCGAGGGAGACGTCGATGGCTGTCCGGTGCGGCTGCCGATGGTTGAAATTCGCACCATCGGCGCCGGCGGTGGATCGATTGCCCGGGTTGAAGCGGGCGGTCGCCTGCGGGTCGGACCAGA
>JAQBUJ010000449.1 GCA_027623845.1 Pseudomonadota bacterium | reverse complement strand
GCAATCATGCCGCCGTTGCGCGGAAAATCCACCTATCCCAACTGTTCAGTTTTCCCGAACCACCTCTCCGAGTTGCTTACACCTCCGATTTACGAAATGGTCGGTTTGTTTATGACGACCTGCTTGGAGGTGCCAGCGATCTATCGGAATTTCGGGACATTATACAGCGACACTGAGAAACGATGGGGGGCTGGAGAACGGGTTTTTCTGCCCTGTCGAAGCGACGACGGCCAAGTGGATTGTGTGATCGGTGTGACGGTACTGGACGCGTCGGAAGCGGTGCCCGGCGTTCCGACCCGCAGCTTCTTTCGGTGCGGTCCCACGGCGGCGCCAATTTCTTAGAGCGCGCCGGGGGCCCCAAGCGCGAGCGTCTGCAGGCTCTATAGCCGGTTAAGCCTATTGCAGATCAATATCCAGGATCGTCATGTGCAGATCGTAGGACGTTTCGCCCTCGTCCTCATCCTTGAAAAGCACGCCGATGAATTCACCGTCCAGCATCATCTCGGCGGAATCGTCCTTGTTCTTGCGCCCTTCGATGGTTATGCCGGTATTGCGGAATTTGCCGCGCAGATAGCGCTCAATCTTGGCGATTTCCATTTCGTTCACGAGACTCTCCTGGGCGATGTGAGACGGGGCCGCGCGTCTGGCCGGTCGGCGGGAGAATAAGCAGGCGCTGGCCAAGTGCAAGCAAAGAAACAGGGGCGCGGTCATGGGAGCGGGGAATGACAATCGAGAAGCGCGCGGGATGAGAGCGCCACGCCCGATTTTTCCAGAGCCTATCATCCCACGGCCGATCATCATCGATTGCGATCCCGGTATCGACGACGCGATTGCTCTGATGTTGGCCTTTGCCAGTTCAGAAGAGCTGGAAGTGCTGGCGGTCACGACGGTGGCCGGCAATGTTCCACTGCATTTGACCGAGCCGAACGCCCGGCGTATCCGGGACCTCTGCGGTGCTTCTCAGGTTCCGGTCCTGGCCGGTTGTCCGCGGCCGCTGCTGCGCCGGCTGGTGACGGCGAATGATATTCATGGTGCATCCGGTCTTGAAGGCAGCGGCCTGCCGCCAGCGCGCGGCGTTGCCGATACCCGGCACGCCGTTGATTGGTTACGCGATACGATCAGGGCGCGACCCGGCGAGATCACCGTCGTCGCCGTCGGTCCGCTAACCAATTTGGCGGTGGCTCTGGTCCAGCGTCCGGAGCTGGCCCATGAAATTCGTGAGATCATTATTATGGGCGGGGCAGCCGGGGCTGGAAACGTCACGCCAGATGCCGAGTTCAATTTTCATGTCGACCCGCATGCGGCTCGGGTCGTCTTCGAGAGCGGCGCTTCAATCGCCATGGTGGGCCTCGATATCACGCGCCAGGCGCGGGCCTTGCCGGAATGGCTGCAACTCATCGCGGCGCTGGATACGCCGGTGGCCAGATCTGTTGCCGGCATGCTGGCCCACTACGGATCCGTCGGTGGCTCACTCCATGACGTGCTGGCGGTGATGCAGCTACTCCGCCCTGAGTTGATGAAATTCGAGGCCTGCCGTGTCGAGATTGAGACCGAGGACCCCGAGACCATCGGCAAAAGCCGGGTGACGCGCGGCGTGCCGCCGACCGCGGCCAATGCCCAAGTCGGGTTTGCGCTCGACGCACCAGGGTTTCGCGCATTTCTCGCGGAGAGGCTCGGGCGTTACGGCGCCGTTTAAGGTTGCGCTTGGCGCCGGGGCGATTACGTCTCTGCCATCACGCCTCGGCCATCACGCCTCTGCCATCACCGTCCGTACCGCCGCCGCGATCTTCTCACGGTTCGGGAAGACGACATCCTCCAAGGTTGGGCTATAGGGGATCGGCACCTGCAGGGCGCAAACCCGGCGGACCGATGCTTTCAGGCATTTGAAGGTTGAGGGATCCTCGGTTACCAGGGCGGCGATCTCGGCTGAGGCGCCGCAGGTGGGTCCGGCCTCGTCAGCCACCACCAGACGCCCGGTCTTGCGCACCGAAGCTCGGATCGTCTCGGTATCCATCGGCACCAGGGTGCGTGGATCCACCACTTCGACCGAGATTCCCTCGGCCTCCAAGGTCTCAGCCGCCGCCAGCGCCTCATGCACCAACCAGGCCAGCGCGACGATGGTGACGTCCTTGCCCTCGCGCTTGATGTCGGCGACGCCGAAGGGGATGGTGTATTCCTCCTCCGGTACCTCGCCCATCATGGTCAACAACCGGGTCGACTCGAAAGAGATCACCGGGTTGTCGTCGCGGATCGCGGTTTTCAGGAGCCCCTTGGTGTCATAGGGGGTCGACGGCAGGATCATCTTCAGACCGGCCAAATTCATGAACATCGAATACGGGCTTTGCGAGTGCTGAGCCGCCATCCTGAGCCCGCCGCCGACGGTACAACGATACAGGATCGGAAACTTGGTCTGGCCGCCGAACATATAATGAATTTTCGAGGCCTGATTCACTACCTGGTCCATGGCGACGAAGGAGAAGGTGACCATTCGCCAATCGATGATCGGTCGGAACCCGGAGCCGGCGGCGCCGATCGCCATGCCGGTCAGGGCGCCCTCGGCGATTGGCGTGCCGCGTACCCGTGAGGTGCCGAATTTATCGACCAGGGGCGGTGGGGCGTCGGTGGAAAGGTGAAAGGTTGTCGGGTCGCGCTCCATTTCCTCGATGAAGGCTTCCATGCCTGCGTCGGCGTAGCTGATCTGTCGCATGTCACATCCCTCCTCAGGCCGCGAACACGTCGTCGGTCACCCGGTCCGGTGACGGAAAGGCGCTGGCTTTGGCGAAACTCACCGAGTCCTCGACCTGTTGCAGGATCTCGGCGTCCATCGCCTGCCATTCCTCGACCGAAAGCTGACCCTGCTGAGCTTGCAGATGATCCACCAGTCGGTCGATCGGGTCCTTCTTCATCCAGGCGTCAATTTCCGCCTGTGGCCGGATGTCGGGCTGGGTTGGGCGTTCGGTATGGCGGCGGTGACGATAGGTTTTGCATTCGATCAACGTCGGCCCGTCGCCGGCGCGGGCCCGGGCCACGGCCTCTGTCGTGGCTGCGTGGACCGCGAAGATATCATTGCCGTCGACGACGACGCCGGGAATGCCATATCCCGCCGCTCGGGCGGCGACGTCCTGCACCGCCAAGGTGGTTGAGGCGGCGGTGTTGACCGCCCAGAGATTGTTCTCGCAGACATAGACCATCGGCAGCTTCCAGGCCGCCGCGATGTTGAGTGATTCGTGGAATGGTCCGGCGCAGGATGCCCCATCACCGAAGAACGAGACCGCGACCCGGCCTTTACCTTCCATCTGCGCGGCAAGACCAGCCCCGGTGATGATCGAGATCCCGCCGGCGACGATGCCGTTGGCGCCGAGCATGCCGATGTCGAAATCGGCAATATGCATGGAGCCACCCTTGCCCTTGCAATAGCCGGTCTCGCGGCCATAAAGCTCGGCCATCATTCGGTTGAGATCGGCGCCCTTGGCGATGCAATGGCCGTGCCCGCGATGGGTGCTGATGATCTGATCATCGCGGTTCAACGCCGAGCAAACCCCAACCGCCACGGCCTCTTCACCGATATAGCAATGCACGGTGCCGTAAATGTCGCCGGCGACGTAATCCGTCGAGGCGCGTTCCTCGAAGCGCCGGATGGTCTGCATCAAGCGCAGCATTTCGCGCTGTTTTTCAGGTGAAATTTCCATGGCTGACACTCCCGAATGAGATGCCCCGAATGAGATGGCGCAATAAGGGAGTGTAGCGCGGATTCAGCCAAATGGGAGAGGTGTGACAAGAAACCTCATGGGCGCTCGCCAG
>JAQBUJ010000448.1 GCA_027623845.1 Pseudomonadota bacterium | reverse complement strand
CCGTGTGCGAGGAGGCGGCCTGCCCGAATATCGGCGAGTGTTGGGCCAAGAAGCACGCGACGATGATGATCATGGGAGCGGTCTGCACCCGGGCCTGCGCCTTTTGCAATGTGGCGACCGGCAAACCCGGCGCCCTCGATGCGCAGGAACCGGAAAACGTCGGCCAGGCGGTGGCGCGGCTGGGGCTGGAGCATATCGTCATCACCTCGGTTGATCGCGATGATCTGGCCGATGGCGGCGCAAGCCATTTCGCCGAGACCATTCGGGCGATCCGCCGAGCCTCGCCCGGCACGACGATCGAGATCTTGACGCCGGATTTCCTGAAGAAGGACGGCGCACTTGAGGTTGTGGTCGAGGCCCGTCCTGATGTCTTCAACCATAATCTGGAAACCGTGCCCCGGCTCTATCCCGAGGTGCGGCCCGGCTCACGCTATTTTCATTCCCTGCGGCTGCTCGACCGGGTCAAGGAATTGGACCCGGCGATGTTCACCAAGTCAGGCCTGATGGTCGGCCTTGGCGAGACCCGCGAGGAAGTGCATCAGGTGATGGACGACATGCGTTCGGCGGATATCGATTTTTTGACCATCGGCCAATATCTGCAGCCAACGGTAAAGCACCACGGCGTTGATCGCTTTGTTGAACCGGATGAGTTCGCCGGCTATGAGCGGAGCGCGTTTGGTAAGGGATTTTTGATGGTTTCCGCCGCGCCGTTGACCCGCTCTTCGTATCATGCGGGCGATGATTTCACCCGGCTGCGAGCGGCGCGGGAAAACAAGCTGGTCGGCGGCGGAACCCGCCTTGAGGGGCTGGCCCGCATGGCCGCCTCGGTGCTTTAGCCGCAGAGAGCAGAATGACGGTCCATTCAGAACAGCGGGTGATCCCGTTTCGCCCGGAACTGATCTTTGATCTGGTCGCCGATGTGCGCCGCTATCCCGAATTCCTGCCCTGGTGCGTTGGCGCTCGGATCCGCCAGGCCAGCGCCGAGTTGATCGTCGCCGACCTGATGATTGGTTACAAATTGGTCCGGGAACGGTTTACCTCGAAGGTGACATTGGATCGGGCGGGTTGCCGGATCGATGTCGAATATGCCGACGGACCGTTCAAATATCTCCATAATCATTGGATCTTCAAACCGCACCCGGATGGTTGTCTGGTCGATTTCCATGTCGACTTCGAATTCCGTTCGGCCTTGCTGCAAAGGATCATCGCGGCTTTGTTCAACGAGGCGGTAAAGCGGATGGTCGCGGCGTTCGAGTCTCGAGCGCACGCGTTGTACGGCGCCGAAGGCGGTACGATGGTGGAATTACCCACGGGGTGAGGCTGCGGCTGTCTGCATCCCGGTTCGCCGGCAACGCTTGGCCCGCCCGCAATGCTTGGCCCGCCCGCAATGCTTGGCCCGCCCGCAATGCTTGGCAAGTCCGTCCTGCCGGGCTACCTCTTGGCAGATGATCCCTCCAGCCTTTCCCAACCGTGCGATCATGATCGGCAGCGAGATCTATCGCAGCTCGCGCTACGGTCATCGTCATCCTCTGTCGATCCACCGGGTGACGCCGGTGATGGATCTGACGAGGGCGCTTGGCTGGCTCGATGATGCGGTCTTCGTCGAAAGCCCGATCGCCACGCCGGAGATGCTGACCCGGTTTCATGACCCGCGCTATGTGGCGGCGGTGCAGCAGGCTGAGCGCGATGGTCGGGTGAGCGAGGCGGTCAAGGAGCGCTATAATATCGGTCGCAACGGCAACCCGGTCTTCCCGGAGATCTTTTCCCGACCGGCCACGGCGTGCGGCGCCAGCATTCTGGCCGCGCGCGCATTGGCGGGGGTGGAGCGCGGGGTGATCCACTCTTTGGCCGGCGGCACCCATCATGGCCGCCCGGCGATGGCCTCTGGCTTCTGCTTCTTCAATGACCCGGCTTTGGCGATCCTGGCGATGCTGGATGACGGGCTTGAGCGGGTACTCTATGTGGATCTCGACGCGCATCACGGCGACGGGGTGCAGGACGCCTTTCATGACCAGGATCGGGTGCTGACCATCTCGGTGCATGAGGACGGACGCTGGCCGAAAACCGGGCCGCTCAATGATCGGGCCGGGCCGAGGGGATGGCGCGGAACCTGCCGGTGCCGCCGCACTTCAATGACAGTGAGCTGGATGCGGTGATCGCCGAGGCGGTGCTGCCGTTGGGCGCCGCCTTCAAGCCGAGCGCCGTGGTCATACAGTCCGGCTGCGATGGCCTCGCCGATGACCCGCAGAGCAAGCTGGCGCTGTCGAACGGGGCGCTTTGGCAGGCTGTGGAGCAGGTTTCCTCCCTGGTGCCTCGGGTTCTGGTCATCGGCGGCGGCGGCTATAATCCCTGGGCGGTGGCGCGGGCCTGGACCGGGATTTGGGCGCGGTTGAATCGGATCACCCCGCCGGACAGTCTCTCGTTCGCCGGACAGACCGTTCTACGGGCGCTGAGTTGGAACCATTCCAAGGGGCGGAACCCGCCTGAGCATTGGTTCTCGACATTGACCGACCCGCCGAATTGGGGACCGGTCCGGCCAGAGGTTCGAGCGGTTATTGCGGAGGTGGGAAGGCTATGATCAGAACGCTATTGTTCAGCTTGGCGTTGTTGTTCGCTTCGGTCGCTGGCGTCGGAACGCGGGCCCAAGCCCAAAGCCTGCCGAGTGAACCGCTGTCGATTGTCACTGCGGCTGGCGCCACGCTTAAATTCCAGGTTGAGATCGCCAGCAGCTTCGAGGAGAAGGCGCGGGGGCTCATGTACCGGGACGCCTTGGCCGCCAATGCCGGTATGCTCTTCGTCTACCCTAAGGAGCTGAGGCAGTCGATGTGGATGAAGAACACGATGATCCCCCTCGATATGCTGTTCATTCGCCGTGATGGGCGGATTTCCCATATCCACGAGCGCGCGGTGCCGCAATCGTTGGATACGATTTCCTCGCGTGGGCGGGTGTTGGCGGTGCTTGAACTGCGCGGCGGGACGGCGGCCCGGCTCGGTATCGCCAAGGGAGACCGGGTACGCCACCAAGCTTTCAGTGAGTAACCGGAGTTGCCCTAAGAACTCTCGGCTTCGTACAACATCGATCGGCTGACCTGGCTGCCGTCAAGCCGCAGCACCGTGTGACGACGCTGTTTATCCGGCCCGGTGACATGGATGATGCCGAGTGGCTCGTGCGGCGGATAAGGCTCACACAACAGGCCGGTGCGCGGATCAATGAACGGTAGCCGCCGATGGGTCTGCCAATTCGCCGTCGCCGGCAGAGGGGCTGTCAGCAATCGTTTTGTATAGACGGCGTGATTGAAGGCGGTCTGCTCGACCAGGGAATAGCGGACCTTGGCCAAGGCCTGTTCCAAGGATTGCTGCCAGGCCCGCCAATGCGGTGCATCGGCGCGCAAGGCAAAGACGCCGGAGTTCAAGGGTGGCCGATCCGCCAGAGCCTCCGCCACGGTCTCGTCAAAACAGAGCGCATAGGCGCGCCGCCGCCAGGTCTGCTCGTCGACCCGTTTGCCATCATCGGCCAGGGTTTGATATTGGCGCAGATAGGCTGGCGAGATTTCCGGCACCACGGCCAGCCGGCCGAGCAGGGCGGAGAGCAGGAAATCGTCGAGCCAGCGCGGGTCTTGGACCCAGGTATCGGCGTCCATCCACAAATACAGGTCGAAGCCAGGGAAATGCTTCGGCAGAAACGGCCTTGCCGTCATTGCCTTGAAGGTTTCCGGCGCCGCATCGCGGTCCGGGAAGTCGAGATCCCATCCCGGCTGTACGATCGTCGCCGAGAGTGAGGCCAGCCAGGTCAAACTCGCTTGGTCG
>JAQBUJ010000447.1 GCA_027623845.1 Pseudomonadota bacterium | reverse complement strand
CAACGACGCACGCCCAGCCCGGCCGCTGAGCTTCCTCGGAGCCGCGGCCTTTCAATGGCTCAATCCGAAAGCCTGGATGATCGCCGTTGGCGCGCTTGGCACCTATGCGCCGCCCGGGGAAGGCTTGGCGATCAACCTGGTCTGGATGGGCGTCTTGTTCGTTGCCGCCGCCCTGCCGTCGGTCGCGCTGTGGACTCTGATGGGCATGGGGGTCGGGCGCCTGCTTTCTTCTCCCTCGGCCTCTCCTCGAGCGATCCAGCTTTTCAACATCGCCATGGCCATGCTCCTGGTCGCCTCGCTTGGTGTGGTTTTCGTTTAAAGCAGGGAAAGCTGATCGCCGGTCGCTGGCGGCGCTTCGAATTGGCCGCAATCGAGCCGCTCGGCACGCACCGTCTCATCAAGGCCGAGCCGGCGTTTGGTCTTCTTAACCCGCTGGGCGATCAAGTCGGCGTAGGGGCCGGTACCCCGCTGTCGCTCACCCCAACCAGAGCGATAAAGCGCGCCTCCTCGGGTCTGGCGCACCAGTGAAAGCACCCGGCTAGAGCGGTCGGGAAAATGCTGCTCCAGCCATTCGGTGAACAGCTCCTTGATCTCCAACGGCAGGCGCAGCAGAACATAGCCGGCGCCGCTCGCGCCCGCCTCGGCCGAGGCCTGCAGGATCGGCTCGATCTCGTGGTCATTGACCGCCGGGATGATCGGCGCCACCAGGACCCGCACCGGCACCCCGGCAGCGGCCAGAGCCCGCACCGTTTCCACGCGCCGGGCCGGTGTCGTCGCCCTGGGCTCCATCACCCTTGCAAGATCCCGGTCCAAGGTGGTGATGCTCATCGCCACCGAACACAGGTTGCGCCGGGCCATCGACGACAGAATATCCAGATCGCGCAGCACCAGGGATGACTTCGTAACAATGGTCAGCGGGTGATTGGCGCGGTCCAGCACCTCAACCAGGCCGCGGGTGATCCGCCGTTGCCGTTCAACCGGCTGATAGGGATCGGTGTTGGTGCCAAAGGCGATCGGCGCGACCTCATATCCAGACTTGCGCAATTCTTTTTCGAGCAGGGCCGGCGCATCGGGTTTGGCGAAAAGCTTGGTCTCGAAATCAAGCCCTGGCGAGAGGCCCAGATAGGCATGGGAGGGCCGGGCGAAGCAGTAGATGCAGCCATGCTCACACCCCCGGTAGGGATTGATTGACCGATCGAACGGAATATCCGGCGAATTGTTGCGAGCGATCACCGTGCGACTGGTGTCATGGCCAACCGTCGTGCGCATCGGCGGCAATGCCTCTAGGTCGCCGGGCCAATCGTCCTCGACCGCGACCCGGACCTGACGCTCAAACCGGCCGGTACCGCTAGAGATCGCGCCACGCCCCTTGCGCGCCGTCGTTGGGCGCTCAAGGGGCGGGTTTGCACCGAGGGTCGGGTCTTGGGTCATCCCGCGACCGTATCGAATAATTAGAACAAATCAAGAACAATCAGCTCACCCGAGCACGAAACGCCAATTGATCGGCGAAAGCCCTATTGGTCGGTCTCGTCATCGATGCGGTGGCCATCGTGGGAGCGATCCGCCTGGTCGCGTTCGTGAGCGTCCAAGGCCTTTTCCGCCTTGTCACGCCCAAAATGCGCCCGGTTCTGCGAGGCCTGGTTCGACGCTTCGGCTCGGGCCTTGCGCTTGCGGACGGTGCGCAGATTGATCACGTTCGATGCCATCGGCCCCTCCACAACCCGCCTCACTCCAGCGCGAGACGATCCGACCCGGTCCATTCGGCGCGCACCCGGGTGATGGTTTCCACGTCGACGAAGCTGGCAAGACGCCTGCCAACATGGGCCTGCACCCTGGCGCGCAATCCGGTTTCCACCGGCTGGTCGCGATACCGCTCAGCATACCACTTGCAGCTCCAGGTGGTCGACCGAAGCCAAGCGAGGCGCCGCATCGGCAGCAACCAAGGGCGCAGCGCCGCCGCCATGACCGCTGGCAGAAAGCCAAGATAAGCAGCATAGAAATTTTGCACGTCGCCAAAAGACAGTTCCGCCTGCACATCGATATCCCAGAGCGTCGAAGTCAGGACCGTTGCATGTCCCAAATCGACGGCCGGCGAGCCATACAATGCTTTTTCCAGATCAGTGAAATGGACGCTGCCGTCATGGTCGGCCATGAAATTGCCGGGATGGGTGTCGGTGAGGCACAGCCGCACCGGTGGATGCGATCCAGCATGCGCGGCGGCGAAGCCACGGGCCCAGGCGAGTTCCTCGTCAAGCAAACGGACGGCTTCAGGATCGCGGGCCGAGGCCTTGATGAACGGCGCCTGCGCCTCAATGAAGCCCATGATGCCGGTGACCGGGTCACCATGATCCGCCAGCGGCCGGCGCTTGGCCGGCTCTGGAACCGGCAAGAGATGCACCCGCGCCAAACACTCCGCCATGCTGGGCAGGTGTTCCGGCAGGCGCACCGGGCCGCCCTCGATCTCGGCAACCACCAGCGCCCCCATCGGCAAGAATTCCGACGGCTCGATCCGGTCGATCAGCGCCGGCACATGACCGCTACGACTGGCCCGCTCAAAGCAGGTCGCCTGATAATTCAGATTACTCAGGGCATCGAGGCCGAACTGGCTCAACCGAGGCAGCCGGACCAATGGTTGGTGCGAACGCAGACGAAGACCCTTGATCCGAACATGATCATGGGCCAAGCCTTTGTCGGGCAGTCGTTCGAGGTCATCCGGACGAATTGCCGCAAATTGCGACCGCGCCACGAGCGCGGCATGGAGTGAGGAGAGATCGACGGGTGCGCTCATCTGGACATCACTGTTGCGTCTGTGGGCTATCCTGGCCCTTGTGTAACACGATTTGCGCGTCCCAGCGGAAGGCCTCATCGTGAGGCGGCCCCGCGACAAAACTGCCGCGACAGGCGTTAAGGCGGGTGCTGGGGCGACCGGCGCGGCCAAGACAGAGGCGCCTGACCAGCCGACCATTGACCGGGGGCGCCCGGATGGCCGCAAGCGGGCGCGCCGACTGAGCCTATCGGTCGTGATACCGACGCTGAATGCCGGCGAGGCCTTGCCAAATACCCTTGCCGCCCTCGCCACGGCCAGCCGTCGTGGGATCGATCTGGACATCGTGGTCGCCGATTCGGCCTCCACCGACTCGACAGCGCAGGTCGCCGCAGAGCTCGGCGCCCGGGTCATCCAAGCCGAACGCGGCCGCGGCCAGCAACTGATCGCTGGCGCCAAGGCCGCTCAGGGCGAATGGCTCTTGTTTCTCCATGGCGACACGGTCCTGGACCGCGGCTGGGACGCCACGGTCATGGTTTTCGCCTCGGACGAACGCAATCGCGACCGCGCCGCCGTGTTTTCCTTCGCCTTGGACGATCCCGCTCCCGCTGCCCGGCGGCTGGAACGACTGGTGCGTTGGCGCAACAATTGGCTGGGCCTTCCCTATGGCGATCAGGGTCTGTTAATCCACCGCCGCTTCTACTCTCGCCTCGGGGGTTACAAGGCCCTGCCGTTGATGGAAGATGTTGAGATCGTTCGACGGATCGGCATGGCCCGCTTCGCCCTGTTCGATGTCCGGGCGGTCACCTCGCCGGCCCGCTACCAGCAGGCCGGATATCTCGCGCGGATTGTCAGGAACTTCATCTGTCTTTCGCTGTTTTTCCTGCGCTTGCCGCCGCGCTGGATCGCCAAGCTTTACGGATAGCCGGAATGGGTCGACGCAATCATCTGATCGTTTTCGCCAGGGAGCCCCGGATCGGCCGGGTCAAGCGACGGCTTGCCGCCGAACTCGGGCTGGTTGCCGCGACGTTCTGGTATCGCCGGCA
>JAQBUJ010000446.1 GCA_027623845.1 Pseudomonadota bacterium | reverse complement strand
CGCCGCCATCGGGAATATCGGCTTGGAGCAGATTGTTGTCGGACATCACCCGACCGCGGGATTCGAAGCGGTCCCGGATGCGCTCGGCGATCTCGTCGTCCCGGGTCAGGCCAACGCCCATGACCTCGGCGATCACCTCGCGGGTGATATCATCCTGGGTCGGGCCAAGGCCGCCACTGACCACCACCGCGTCTGAGCGGTCGAGGGCCTGGCGAATGGTGTCGATCATGCGTTGCCGGTTATCGCCGATCGTCACGTGGTAGACGCAGTCGATCCCGGCAAGCGCCAGTTGCTCACCAATCCAGGCAGCGTTCGAGTTAACGATCTGACCCAGCAGAAGTTCGGTTCCAATTGCAACGAATTCACAACGCATGACCGTGCCTCCAAAAGTTAGATCTTGGCTGTCCCTGGCGCGGTGACGCCAAACCGTTCGAGAAAAATCGGCAATTGCGCGTCGGCCATCTCGTTGCCCTGCTGGATCGGGCAGCCTTTGGCTTGGGCTACTTGCAAGAACCGGGTCATCGGCGGTTTGGTCACCGCATCGGCGACCATGGTATCGGGCCGGATGCCGTCGAGCGGGAAGGGCAGGGGATCGTCGGCGCCCATGCCCATCGGCGTCGCGTTGGCCAGAATGTCGATTTCAGCCGGATCGCCGGCGTCCTCGGTCACCGGCACGCCGGGATAATGTTTGCGAAGGCTCGCGATAAGCGTGTTGCGGCGCGTCTCGTCCACCTCAATGATCGCCAGGCGGGCGGCGCCGTTATCGGCGACGGCGTGGGCGATGGCGCTGCCGGCGCCTCCGGCCCCAACCAGGACCCCCCGCTTGCCGCCAACGGTCACGCCGTGCTTGGCAAGCGCCGAGAGAAAGCCGAGCCCGTCGGTCATGTCGCCGATCAGCCGGCCCGACGCATCGCGCTGAACGATGTTGCAGGCGCCGATGCGCTTGGCCCGCTCGCTAACCTCGTCGCAATTGGCCAACGCCGCCTGTTTATGCGGGATGGTGACCCCGGACCCGGAACAGTTCTGCCACCCGCGCAGCATGTTAAAGAAGCCGTCAACCGCTTCCGGCGCCAAGTCGAAGGTGACCATGGCGCCATCGATCTCTTGCTTCGCCAGATGACCATTGAACATCGTCGGCGAGCGTACCTGACCCACTGGGTGGCCAATGATCGCGTAAAACCGGGAGGCTCCGGTGAGGATCTTGGCGCTCATGGCAGACCGGCTCCGGGGACGTCGACCCGGGTGATCTCAATCTTGCCGGTGCGCCCCTTGGCGATCTCGGGGCCGGAGCCGATATTGGTGCACACGAAAAGGGTCCGGCGATCTTCGCCGCCCAATATGCAGGCATAGGCGCCGCGATCGCCCAAGCTGATCCGATCCGTCACCTCGCCGCCATCGCGAAACCGGACCAGTTCCTTATTCTGTGGGTCTGACACCCAGACCGCGCCCTCGGCATCAAGACAGATGCCGTCCGGGTACATGTTATCGGTCTCGGCAAAGACCCGGCGGTCGGACAAGGAGCCATCGGCGGCGACGGTAAAGGCGGTCAGCCGCTTGGCCCGGGTCTCGCCGACGATCAGGGTCTTGCCATCCGGGGTAATCACCGTGCCGTTGGGGAACCAGAGGCCATCGGCGGCGACGCTGGCGGTACCGTCGGGGCTCACCCGCACCAGGGTGGTGGCGCGCGGTTCCTCGCCGGCATGACGGTTGAAGCCGAAATTACCGACATAGGCGCCGCCCTGGGCATCGACGACCATGTCGTTGCACCAGTAATTGGCATGGCCGGACAGGTCAGCATGCTCGACCAGCGCGTCGTTCTCCAGGCGCATCAGTTTCTGATCCCGCATCGAGACGATCAACAGTTTGCCATCCGGCGTCCAGCCCAGGCCCGAAGGCTGTTCCGGCACGGTAACGATGGTCTCTCGATTGCCTTCCAGATCGACCGCGATGACTTCGAAGGCATAGAAATCCGAAAACCACAGCCGCCCGTCACGCCAGCGCGGGCCTTCGGCGAAGGTGAGACCGTCGAGAATTGGGGTGAGTTCGTTCATGGCCATCCATCTCCGGGTACCTCAACGCGGGTCATCTCGATCCTGCCGGTCGGATTGGCCGCGTGATCCTTGTTACGCCAGTTATTGGTGCAAATCAGCAGGGTTCGGCGATCCGCCCCGCCCAACGCGCAGGCATAGGCGCCGCGCTCGCCGGTCGAGACGGTCTGGGCGATCTCGCCGCCATCCTTGATCCGCACGACTTGCTTCTTCACCGGGTCGGCGATCCACACCGCGTCCTCGGCGTCCATGCAGATCCCGTCCGGCACCCAGTCCCCTTGGCTATCGGCCCAGTCCCGGCGATTGGAGAGCGTCCCGTCGCTGGCCTTGTCGAAGGCGGTGAGCTTGCGGCCCCAGGATTCGGCCACGACCATGGTCTTGCCATCGGGGGTGATGGCGATGCCGTTCGGGAAGAACAGGTCATCGGCGGCGACGCTGATCGAGCCATCGGGATCAACCCGCACCAAGGTCGTGTTGCGCGGCGCTTCGTCGGCTCGATAGTCAAAGCCGAAATTGCCGACATAGGCGCGACCGTCGCCATCGACGGTCATGTCGTTGCACCAGTGGTGTGACGACGACACATCGGCGTGCTCAACGAGGCCGTCTGGATCGAGCCGCATCACCTTTTGATCGATCATCGAGACGACCAGCAATCGCCCATCCGGCAGCCAGCCCAACCCGGAGGGCTGATTGGGCACCGTGCAGATGGTCTCGGCCTTGCCGTCCAAGTCGACGGCGATCACCGAATGCGAATAGAAATCCGAAAACCATAACCGCCCGTCATGCCAGCGCGGGCCTTCCGGGAAGGTGAGATTGTCGAGAAGGACGGTTAGCTTAGACATCAAGCATCTCCGGCGGAGGCATCCGGTTCGGCTAGGCCGGCAGCGGGAATTTTTCCAGCGCTTCCTTGTAATGCGGTTCGTTATCGATCTCCAGGGTCGCCAGCACCCGCACCACGGCGCAATAGAAGGCGATGGAGAGCACCAGGTCGACCAGATGCTCGTTGCTGAACGCCTTTTCCAGGAAGGCGAATTCAGCGTCCGGGATCTTCAGGTCGGTGACCATCGCCCGGGCCGAGCGAAGGATTGTGCGTTCCAGCTCCGGCAGGCCGCTATCGCGTCCTTCGGTCTCGGCGGTAATCCCGTGGATATCGGCTTCACTCACGCCGAACTGCTCAGTGCCGAGCCGGACATGGTGGGTGTACTCGTACTCGCTCTTGGTCATATAGCCGACCTGGATGATCGCCATTTCGCGCAGCCGCGGGTCCAGGGTGCTGTGATGGCGGATGTAGCCGCCGAGGGTCCCGAAGGCGCGCGCCCCGCCGGGGCTATTGGTCAGTTGGCGGAAAAGGTTGATCGGACGTTTCAGCAGATCCCGGTCTTTTTCCTCCAGGTCCTCGACATCAAGATAGGGCAGGCGTGCCATCATCGGCTCCTTCTACAACTGGTAATGCGAGGCGATCAACAATCGGTCAGCCGCGCGGCTTGGCCGAGAGCGAGCAACCGCCATCGACGACCATCAGGTGCCCGGTGACATAGCGCGCCCAATTGGACGAGAGATAGACCACGGCCTTGCCGATGTCCCAGCCCTCGCCTTCGATCTGCACCAGTGAGGCGTTCTGGCGTTGCTGGCGTTGTTCGGCGCCCATGCCCGGGGAATAGACCATCGGCGTGTAGACCGGTCCCGGCAGGATGCAGTTCACCCGAATACCGTCGGCGCCGTGGTCAACCGCCATCGCCTGGCTCAGCGACAGGACCGCGCCCTT
>JAQBUJ010000445.1 GCA_027623845.1 Pseudomonadota bacterium | reverse complement strand
TGGCGTAATATAGACCGCTAACTGGACATTCAGCGTTAGGGCGTGGGGCGTAGAAGCGATGCAACGCGAAATACTACGCCGGCGTTACCCGGGCCTCCCCGAAGAGGTCAAAATCGTCCTGGCGCCAAACCAGGCGGATATCTCCGACGAGCGGCTCAAGGCGTTGCTCCGGGGCTGGGCGCCGTATCGCTCGAAGAAAACCGGGCTGGCCGACAGGTCGATCATCGAAACCGCCGAATTCGCCCCCTTGCTGCGCAATGTGATGCTGTTGGAGATTGAGCGCCCGACGCCTTTTGAATTCGATTTTGTCTACCGCATCTATGGGGCCGATATCGCGGCGCGTTACGGCCAGGACATGACCGGCAAACGGACCAGCGAATTTCCCAGTACGGTGGCGAAAATGTTCATGGATTTCTATGAGTTATCGATCGACAGTCGGGCGCCGATCTATACCGAGCACGCGCCGCCGCTGAATGTCGATGTCATGCTGTGGGAGCGATTGATCCTGCCACTTGGCGAGAAAGACGTGGAGTGGATTGTCACGGTTAACCTACCCAAGGGCAGCCGCACGACCCCAGAGTCGTTATCGGATCAAGACCCTCTTGCGGATCCAGAGATCGTCTATCTCGATTGACGCGGCGCGAAGGCGTCACCCGGGTCCCGGCGGACCGTGCCGACGATCAAGCCGTCTTATCCCTTCGCGGCGGTTTTGTCGCTTGGCGCAGCGATCACCGTAGATAATGCGACTCCTTGCCTTTCACCACCGCGACCAACGTCTGATTGATCGGCGTCGCGATGCCGTGCTCACGGCCGAGCCGGACCACGGCGCCGGCGATGGTGTCGATCTCGGTCGGTCGTTGGTTCAACAAATCGGCACAGAGGCTGGATTTGCTGGCGCCGGTGCCCTCGGGGCTGATCAGCGGCGCCAGGATCTCCTGCTTTTCGGCATCGCTGAGCAGGACGCCCTCGGCGGCGGCCACCAATGCGGCTTCTTCCATGGCCCCGATGCACACCGCCTTCAGCTCGGGGATCGCCATCATCTGCTGCGAGTTCAGGTTGGTAGAGCCCGAGGCGGCGCTGAGCGCGACATTGGCCAGATATTTTTTCCACATCACCTTGCGCAGCGCGCCGCTGGCATGGGTTTCCAGGCCGGCGGCGGTAAACGCCTCGGCGATCCGCTCGGCCCGCGCCGACAGGCCGTCCTCCAGCTCACCGATATAGGACGGAAGGTCGCTGTAAGTGTGTACGACCCCTGGCCCGGTGACCATGGCGCCCTGGGCGGTCAGCCCGCCCAGCACCCGCTCGATACCGATGACCGAGCCGATATTTTCCTCGTTGCCGAGGCCGTTCTGAAAGCTGATCGCCACGGTATCCGGCCCGAACAAGCCGCGCGCCGCCTGCACCGCTTCGATCGTGTGCATCGCCTTGGTCTGGACGATCACCACATCAACCGGCCCGACACTAGCGGCATCGGTGGTTGCGGTGATCGCAATGGCGCGCTCGCCGCCATAGCCGTTTATTGAGAGGCCGCGCTGGTTGATGGCGTCGACATGCTCGCTCCAGCGGTCGATCAAGGTGACATCAAGGCCGCCTTGACGCAGCAAACCGCCAAACAGGCCGCCAATCGCACCGGCGCCGACGACCGCGACCTTGGGCCAGGAAGGGGATACCATTGGCGTCTACTCCGTCGTTATGGCCGTTATGTGTTATCGCCCTTATGCCAACACACGCACATCACCAGGTCACTTGAAATCAGCCGCATTCTCGCCTAGCACCAGAAGCCATGTTTCCTAGCCTCCGTCTCGCCCAATAACGCCGCTGCTGCTTGCCACATCCGTAGGACTGACCCGCGATGATAAATGACAGCAAGATCATGGACGCCGACAGCGCCGCGGCTTTGGTTGGCGACGGTGCGACCGTCGGTTTGATCGGCGGCGGCGGCGGTTTGCTTGAGGCCGATGCGGTGATGGCGGCGATCGAGAGCCGGTTTCTCGGCGGCGAGGGTCCTCGGGATCTGACCCTGGTGCATGCTCTGGGGATCGGTGATCGGGACCAGCGCGGCCTCAACCGGTTTGCCCATGAAGGCATGGTGCGTAAGGTGATCGGCGGTCACTGGGTCTGGTCGCCGCGCATGCAGGCGCTGGCCAAGGACGAAAAGATCGAGGCCTATGTCCTGCCCGGCGGCGTGGTCATGCAGCAATGGCGTGAGATCGGCGCCAAGCGACCGGGCCTGACCACCCATGTCGGCCTCGGCACCTTCGTCGATCCGCGCTTCGGCGGCGGCCGGATGAATCAGAGCGCCAAGGATGATCTGGTCGAACTGGTTGAGATCGATGGCCGTGAATGGCTGCGTTATCGGCCGTTTCCGGTAAATATCGCGATCATCCGGGGCAGCTTCGCCGACCCGGACGGTAATATAAGTCTGGCCCAGGAAGCCGCCACTTTGGACGTCTATGCGCTTGCCATGGCGGCGCATAATTGTGGCGGCACGGTCATCGTCCAGGTGCGCCACGTGGTGCCGCGCGGTGGTATCTCGGCCAATTTGGTGCGGATACCCGGCGCGATCGTCGATGCCGTCGTCGTCGCCCCCGATCAACCGTTGAGCCACGAGGTGTTTCACGACCCGACCTTGACCGGCGAATCCTGGGGCGCCGCCGAGCCGGTTGGCGACATCGCGCTGACCGACCGCACGGCGATCGCCCGGCGGGCGGCGGCGGAATTGTCCGATGGCGCGGTGATCAACTACGGTTTTGGCATTCCCGATGCGGTGGCCAAGATCGCCGCCGCCCGGGGCGATGCCGGGAAATATTACCAAACCATCGAGCATGGCACCTATGGCGGCACCCTGCTGGAGGGCACCTCGTTTGGCTATGCTCGTTACGCCACGGCGATGATCGATGCCCCCTCGCAGTTCGATTTCTACTCCGGCGGCGGCCTCGACATCGCTTTTCTCGGCATGGGCGAATTGGACACCGAAGGCAGCGTCAACGTCTCCAAGCTGGGCGGGGTGACGGTCGGGCCGGGAGGCTTTATCGACATCGCCCAGAACGCCCGCAAGGTGGTGTTCTGCGGCACTTTTGAGGCCAAGGGGGTAAAGCTGTCGATCGGTGGCGGCCGGTTGCACATCGAACGCCATGGCGCGGTGCGCAAGATCGTGCCGGCGGTTGATCAGATCACCTTCAGCGGTCCGCAGGCGATAAAATCCGGCCAGGAAGTGATCTATGTGACCGAACGCGCAGTGTTCCGCCTGACCCCCGCCGGTCTGGTGCTGGCCGAGGTGGCGCCGGGCGTCGATGTGAAAGCCGACGTGCTTGACCGCATGGGCTTCGAGCCGCTGATCCCGGCGACCCCAAAGATCATGGATGGCAGTTTCTTCACCGAAGGATGAGGGGCGTATCAGAAAATGTATTTATAGTTTCAATAACAATACCTAATTTTTTATAATAAGTTAAAGGATTATCTTAATCTATAAAGTTAATTGTTTTCTACCGTCTCGGCCTCGATCTGATAATGCCCGTCGAGGCCGATGAGGTCTTCGATTTGTTGGCGGGCCTGGACCATGTCGGCGGCGGACAAGCCGGCGAAATCCCCGGTTTCACGCAATTCCTTCAGCATGTCACGCTGGGCGGCGAAGGCGGTGGCGAGCACGACCTGGGCGTCGATGCACATCACATAACCCATGTCCTTCAGCTCCTGGCGCGAGAACAGCGGCCGGCCATCACGGTTGCCGCGGCTCTGCACATAGACCAGCGGCACGTCGCAGACCTCGGGGGCGCGGCTCGCCTCTTCCCGCGAACGCGGGAAAAGCAGCCCC
>JAQBUJ010000444.1 GCA_027623845.1 Pseudomonadota bacterium | reverse complement strand
GAGCCGGGCGGGCAGGTGGAACTTGCCGGCGCCCAGCTTGAGACGATTCACGAGACCTGTCGTGAGGTGCATGAGCATCTCGCCCAGGTGAAAGTAGTCGCGAACGAACTCGGGGTCGGCCTTATCGGTATCGGGTTCCATCCGACCGCAAAACGCGACGACATCAACTGGATGCCAAAGGGCCGGTACAAGGTCATGGGCGATTACATGCCCAAGGTTGGCAATCTCGGGCTCGATATGATGCTGCGGACCTCGACCGTGCAGGTGAACCTCGATTTCGAATCGGAACCCGACATGGTCAAGAAATTCCGGACCAGCCTGGCGTTGCAGCCCATATCGACCGCCATGTTCGCCGATTCAGCCTTCGTCGAAGGCAAGCCAAGCGGCTATCTCTCCTACCGCAGCCATGTGTGGGAGGACACCGACCCGGACCGGTGCGGCATTCTCCCCTTTGTGTTCGAAGACGGCATGGGGTTTGAGCGCTATGCCGATTATATGCTCGATGTGCCGATGTATTTCGTCTATCGCGACGGCGCCTATATCGATGCGACCGGGCAGTCGTTTCGTGATTTCCTCGATGGACGGTTGCCGGCCCTGCCCGGAGAAATACCGACCGACAGCGATTGGTCGGACCATCTGACCACGGCCTTCCCCGAGGTCCGGCTGAAAAAGTTTCTCGAAATGCGCGGTACCGACGGAGGGCCCTGGCGGCGGCTTTGCGCGTTGCCGGCCCTATGGACCGGGCTGCTGTATGATTCGGACGCGTTGGATGCGGCGTGGGATCTGGTCAAGGACTGGACCGCCGAGGAGCATACCTATCTGAGGGCCGAGGTGCCGCGGCGGGCCCTCAAGACGCCGTTCCGCAACCGTACCGTTGGCGACATCGCCGCCGAGACGCTGGAAATCGCCAGCGCCGGACTGCGGCGGCGCAATCGCCTGGATTCAACGGGCAGTGACGAGACAGGGTTTCTCGGCGCGCTTTACGAAATAGTTGAAAGCGGATGTTGTCCGGCCGAAGAAAAGCTGGAAAAATTTAATGGTATCTGGAATGGTGAAATTGACCATTTGTTCAAGGAATATGCCTATTAGCCGGTTAGCCGGTCGTGGTGGACAGGTACTGGTTCGCATAGAGTTGCTATAAACGTCACGTTATTGCACGAGGTGTTGCCATGGTGTTGTCTTCTCTGCTCACAAAAGCGCTAAAGCTGTCTCTTGCCCTGACGGTTGCGGCGCCTCTTGCGCTGGCAACAGGTGCCTTGGCGCAGCAGACCAAACGCAGTCCTTTGGTGCCCGAGCCCTACAAGAATGTGCCCTGGCAAAAGGCGCTCGATAAGCTCTATCGCCCGGCCAATCCACAAAGCGACCTGGACAAGGCGAAAAGGACCCTGTTTCGTGACCCTGGAAGAAAGCTGGGGCTGCCATCGCACGGGATCAAGCGCCCAACGGAGCCCAATGCGCCGGTCGTCGCACCGGTGACACTGGATCCCGCCGTGTCGCATCTGGATTCCGACGGCGACGGCGCGATCAGCCAGAGCGAATATTTTCAGGGCCGGTCGCGGCAGTCGAACATTGGCATCAAAACCAACCGCAATGATCAGCGTCGGACCGAGCGCCTGAGATCGCAGTTTCGCAGAACCGATTCGAATGGCGATGGCAAGGTGTCGCCGGACGAGCTGAAGGCCCGCGGTACCGGGCGGTTTTAGAAATTTACCGCGCGGCGTAAAGCAACCGCGGCCAGGTCTTTACGCCGCCGTGCCGCCGACCGTCAGATTATCGATCAGCAAGGTCGGCTGACCAACGCCGACCGGCACACCCTGGCCGTCCTTGCCGCAAGTGCCGATTCCGGGATCGAGTTTCATGTCGTTGCCGATCATGCTGACCCGGGTCAGCACGTCGGGACCGTTGCCGATCAGGGTGGCGCCTTTGACAGCCGCCCCTATCTTGCCGTCTTCGATCATATAGGCTTCGGTGCAGGTGAAGACGAACTTGCCGGACGTGATGTCGACCTGGCCGCCACCGAAATTAACAGCGTAGAGCCCGTTATCGACTGACTTGATTATTTCGTCGGGGTCATGTTCGCCGCCGAGCATGTAAGTGTTGGTCATGCGCGGCATCGGTGTATGCGCATAACTTTCGCGGCGGCCATTCCCGGTCGATTGCGTGTTCATCAATCGAGCATTGAGCCGGTCCTGCAGGTAACCGACCAACTTGCCGTCTTCGATCAACACGGTGCGTTCGGTCGGTGTGCCCTCATCATCGGTCGTCAGCGAGCCTCGCCGGTCTGAAAGTGTGCCGTCATCGATCACGGTCACGCCCGGCGCTGCGATCTGCTCACCCATCAAACCCGCAAACGCCGATGTTTTCTTACGATTGAAATCGCCCTCCAAGCCGTGGCCAATCGCCTCATGAAGCAGGATACCCGGCCAACCGGGACCAAGAACGACAGTGGTCTCGCCGGCCAAAGCTGGCTGGGACTCGAGGTTCACCAGCGCCTGTCGGAGGGCTTCATCGACGTGCGCGCGCCATTTATCTGGCTGTACATACACGTCATAGGCCGTGCGTCCGCCAACCCCGTGGCTGCCGCTCTCCTGGCGATCGCCTTCGCCAACCACGACCGAAACGTTAAGGCGCACCAAGGGCCGGATGTCGGAGCGGAATTCGCCGCCCGCGCGGATGATCTCAACCACCTGCCACGAGCCGGAAATTGATGCAGATACTTGGCGCACCCGTTCGTCAGCGTCCCGGGCATAACGATCAATTTCGAGCAAAAGGGCCACTTTGGCATCGAAATCCATCTGAGTGAGCGGGCTTGCATCGGTATAGAGGTGGCGATTGGTCGCGGTCGGTGGGCTCGCCATCGTCCCGCTGTGACCCGATTTGACAGCTTGAACGGCGACCGCTGCGCGCCGCATTGCTCCCTCGCTCAGTTCGGAGGCATGTGCATAGCCGGTTGCTTCGCCTGCGACGGCCCTCAATCCAAAACCCTTGGCGGTATCGAAGCTCGCGCTCTTAAGGCGTCCATCATCGAATACCAGGCTTTCCGATTGGCGGTATTCGAGAAACATCTCGCCATCATCCATATTGCTCAGCGCTTCATCAACCACGCCCACGACCCGCGCCCGTTCAAGGCCGGTATCGGCAAAAAAGAGTTCTTCGGGAGATGGAGCCGTGGCTTCTGTAGAGATATCGGTCATCGGTTGTTCTCTGTAATCGAGGCCTGAAAAGGCGTGTCCTCAGAATATGGGCCGCACGACCTGCTTTGTCACCTTCCGGCATTGTTGGGGCGAATTTTGGTTGGGGCGAATTTTGCGTTTGCGACGGTGCGGCGTGGCAGTTTGGAGATGATTGACCGACATCGCAGAGGCCGCTCGAAATGAGAGCGAGAGGGGCCGTTTACGGGCTTGTTCGAGGCAATCTTCGTGGTGTAAGTTAACAACGAATCTACCGCCATCGTGGCTGATTGCCGGACGCCGACGCACGGTACTCGGCCGACGCTTCGGCTAGGCGCATATACAGCAGGCGTCATTCCGTAGAGCTTGATCGGCAGACGACGGGGGTTAGCCGAAAACTATGTATCCGATGAAATATTTCGCCACGTTCGTGAGCGTGTTTTCCGCAATTTTTCTCGCCGGCACGGCTTTTCTGGCCGGCGCGGCCTGGGCGAGTCAGCCGGTGCCGTGGCAGATGACATTCCAGCCCGCCGCCACACCGATCATGGAACGAGTCACCGCTTTCAACGAGCTGGTGTTCTGGATCATCGTTGTGATCACGCTCTTCGTGCTTGCGCTGCTGTTGTGGATTATTGTCAGGTTCCGCG
>JAQBUJ010000443.1 GCA_027623845.1 Pseudomonadota bacterium | reverse complement strand
GCGCCCGGCCCGGCGATCTCGACCGCAATAGCCGTCGCCAGCGGTGAGATCGCACCGGCCGCAAGACTGGGAATGAAAAACAGCGCGGTCGCCAAAACCATGACGGTGGTGACCCGCACCCCACCCGCAAGCTCGATTATGTCGGGAGCCAGGGGCAGCCCGGCCACCGCCGCCGCCGTAAGACCGGCCAAGGCCAGCGCCAACGCCAACCAGCGTCCAGCCAGGCCGATATCGCCCGCGCGTGACGCCAGCACCCCGCCGATCCAATGGCCGACCGAGAACCCGGCCAGCACCACACTGATAATCGCCGTCCAGGTAAACAGCGACATCCCGACCATTGGCGCCAGGAGCCGCGCCGCCGCTAGCTCCACCGCCAAAGCGGCAGCGGACGAAAGCAGGACAACCACTGCCAGCATCCGGCACTCGTCGCGTGTGGCCCGGTCCATATCAACCTCCGCCACTACGCCGGCGCTCAATAGGCATTGCGCAGCGATAGCACCGTGAAGGGGGTCATCAACAGAATTCTCAGGTCGAGCAAAATCGACCATCTCTCGATATAATGCAGGTCGAACTGCACCCGCTGCTTCATTTCGTCCAGCGTCCGGGTCTCGCCCCGCAAGCCATGGATTTGGGCCCAACCGGTGATCCCTGGCTTGACCCTATGCCGTCCGAGATAGCCGTTGATAATAATCATTGTGGGAAACCGCGTGCGGCCGCGGGCCGACCAGCGACATTGTGCCTTGCAAGACATTGATCAATTGCGGCAACTCATCAAGGCTGGTGCGTCGCAAAAACCCACCGATGGCGGTAATTCGCGGATCGTCCTCGGTCGCCTGACGAAGGAAATCTTCGCTCTCTTCATGGGTTCGCATGGTGCGGAACTTAAAGACCTCGAATGATTTGTTGTTAAAGCCATAGCGCATCTGCCGAAAAAACACCGGGCCCGGGCTCGATAGTTTCACCGCCCCGGCGACCACCAACATGAGCGGCGCAACGGCGACCAGCAACAGAGCCGCCAACACCTTGTCTTCGATATTTTTCACCACGCCATTCCAGCCACTCAGCGGGCGGTCCGAGAGGCGCAGAACGAACAAGCCGCCAATTTGCCCGGTGCCGATGATTGGTAAATCATCGACGTCCGACCCGGTCGTGCAGGTGACATTGACCGGCGAGGCGGACAAGGTATCGAGCGCCGATCGAAAAGCGGCTTTCTCGTGATGATCGAAGCACATCAAGATTTCGTCGACTCGGCCTCGTTCAACCATCCGCCGCAGAGCCGCTATGGTGCCAAATACCGGACGGTCCTGGATGTGAGGCATCTGACACTCATCGCCGACAAAACCACCGACGACGTAAGTCAGATCAGTGTTGGAACGATACAGTCTCTCGATGACCGATTGGGCCCGCTCAGCGCTTCCGAGAACCGCGACTCGGTTTTTCAGGCCGCCCCGTTGCTTCATGACGCTGACCGCGCTGAGCAAGACCACCCGATTGGCGATCAGCAGAACCCCGGCCAAAACCACCCAATAGACGACGAAACCACGCGAGTAGGTTACCGAAACCTTGGCAAGGAACAGACCCGCGAGCAAAACGCCGATCGCAACCAGCCATATGAGCAATCCGCGTAGAAAATTGGTTGCACTGACCGATTCCGGCGCAACCCGATAGCTGCCGCCAAACGCCAGGAAATTCGCCGCCAGCAAAGCCCCCAACACGATAACCACCGCATAGGCTTCGGACGGAACGAGCGTCCCGATTCTCAAATAATGAGCGGCCAGTCCCGAGGTCACGATGACCAAGGGGTCAGCGACTCTCAAGAGTCCGAGCGCCAGGCTCAATTTTGTTTGAAACACGGAGGCAAGCCTATGAATGCCGATCCCAAAACGTCATCAGAAAGGGGACGATCCACTCGGTGATCCAGGTGACGATCCACACGGCGAAACGCCATATAACTCCCCGAGAATAGCAAGCTTGATACCTCGTTCATTAGGCTTGAAAAACCAGCAACTGTCAACGGACGCGCCAACCAAACTTGGCGAAAAAACCAGGAGATCCGCGACTTTCTTTCTTAAGGTTAAAAATAAACGCCAATTCCGATTAAATTTTATCGGAATTGGCTTTGTCGTTGGCTGGATGTCCGCGCTTTTCGCCGCCGCCTAGGCCCGAAAAGATCCCTGTAGGACCCTTGGAGACCGCCGACCGGGCGACGCATAACGCCCTAACCCTCTGCCGAGCTATGCCCCGAGCCGGATCCGGATTCCAATACCGGGCGGCGTTGCTCCCAAGCCCAGGCATGCGCCACCATGGTTTCGATATCACTATACGCCGGGCTCCAACCAAAAACCTCGCGCAATCGGGTGCTGTCGGCGACCAATACGGCGGGATCCCCCATCCGGCGCGGCCCCAAGGTGACCGGCACATCCACGCCGGTGACCTTGCACACCGCATCGATCACTTGTTTAACCGACCAGCCGTGGCCGGTTCCGACATTGAAAACACGGTCGTCGCACCCAGCGCCATAGCCGGCAAGCAGCTGTTGAAGAACCAGCAAATGCGCCGCGCAAAGGTCGCTTACATGCACATAATCGCGCACGCAGGTGCCATCCGGCGTCGGATAATCGGCGCCATGGATGGTAAGCCCGGCGCGCCGACCGGCCGCCGCCTGCAGCGCGATTGGAATCAGATGGGTCTCGGGTTGGTGATCCTCGCCCAGACGCCCGTGCGGATCAGCCCCGGCGGCATTGAAGTATCGCAACACCGCGTGCCTCATGCCGCGCGCAGCAGCAGCGCCGGCCAACGCCTGTTCGACCAGGCATTTGGAAAGCGCATAGGGACTTTTCGGCAACCATTGCGCGGTCTCGGGAATTGGCGACACCGTGGCATCGCCATAAACCGCTGCGGTTGATGAGAATATCACCGGCGGCGGCGCGCCAGCCTCGGTCAGGACATCCAACAGCGTGAATGATTTAGCAGTGTTGTTCTCCAGATACCGCGCCGGCTCCTGCATTGACTCGCCCGATTCGATGAAACCGGCGAAATGAACCACCGCCTCCACCGGGTGCGCCGCCAGCACCGAGCGCAAAAAATCGGCATCGCCGACATCACCAACACAAAGCGTTCCGGCCAGCACCGCTTGCCGGTGGCCTTTGATCAAACTGTCGACAATCACCGGCTCGTGGCCCGCCGCCGCCAGGGCCAGCACCATGTGGCTGCCGATATACCCGGCCCCGCCGGTGACCAAAATCTTCATGGACAGCTTATATCGGAAGCCCCCGGCACCGATCAAACAGCTTCGCGCTCGGGCGCGTTGCGGTTGGTCAAATAAAACAAAACCGGCACCGCCATGCGGCTCAACAGCAGCGACGCGATCTCCCCGGCCATCAGCGAAATGGCCAGACCCTGGAAAATCGGGTCGAACAAAATGACCCCGGCCCCGACCACCACGGCCATGGCGGTCAGCAACATCGGACGGAACCGCACGGCCCCCGCATCGATGACCGCTTGATCGAGTGGCATCCCCTGCGCGCGGCGCAACTGGATGAAGTCCACCAGAATGATCGAATTTCGCACCACGATGCCCGCACCCGCCATGAAACCGATCATCGACGGCGCGCTGAAAAACGCGCCCATGAAACCGTGCGCCGGCAGAATACCGACCAGAGAAAACGGAATAGCGGCCATGACGACCAAAGGCGTGACAAAGAATACGAACCATCCGACCATGAGCAGATAAATGAGGATGAGCACTGCGGCGAAGGCCAAGCCGAGGTCGCGGAAAACCTCGATGGTGATGTGCCACTCACCGTCCCATTTGATCGCCGGTTGGAA
>JAQBUJ010000442.1 GCA_027623845.1 Pseudomonadota bacterium | reverse complement strand
ACGCTCAAAACGGGCCCATAGACCCCGGCGATTCGGCACCACCACCAGCAACCGGCCATTGCCGGTCAACACCCGCCATATTTCATGCAACATCGGCCGAAGCTGCTCGCTACATTCCATCCCGTGGACGAGGAGAACCCGATCGACCGAGACGTCCTGGAGCGGCAACTCGCTTTCATCTGACAGGGCCACCAGATTGCGACCCTCGCGGGGCCAGTGCAGGACCCCTTGTTGGGCTGGCATGAGGGCGAAAACCCGCTCGGCCTCGTCGCGAAACGGCCTCAGATAAGGCGTGGCATAGCCAAGGCCAAGTACCGTCATGCCGCTGACATTCGGCCAAACCCCACGGATGCGGCGGCGGATCAGGCGACGCGCCACCTGACCAAGACTGGTGCCGTAGAAATCCCAGAGATCGACCGCGTCGTTGTACATACCCGCTCCGTCGCCATTCTATCGTTGTCCTGCCGCCGTCCTGCCGCCGTCCTGCCGCCGTCCTGCCGCCGTCCCGTCGCCATTGCGTCGTCTTGGGGCGCACGTGCTGGTTTCGTGCTATCCGACCCGATAGGTCTTGATCACGTCCGGGTCAGGCTCGATCCCCAGGCCGGGACCGGAAGGCGCGCCGAACACGCCGTCCACGGGATCATAGATGCCGCCGGCATAGAAGTCGGCTTCGGGTTTAATGAAGATCCGCTCGATCAGCCCAGGATTGGGCAGTGCCTGCGCCAGATGCAGGGTCGCCAGAAAACCGGGACCGAAATACGGCGAATGCGGCATGATCTGCACGCCGAACGACTCACAAAGCGCCGCCACTTTGCGAAATTCTGTGATACCGCCGACCTTGGTGACGCTGGGTTGGGCATAGTCGACGGCGCCGGCCTCCAGCATGTTGCGGAACTCGAAGGCGGTGCAGGCGTTCTCGCCGGCCGCCACCGCGACGCCGGTATCCTCTCGCAGTTTGGCCAGCGCCCGGAAATCTTCCGGCGGATTGATCGGCTCCTCGATCCAGTGAATGTCGTATTCACTGAAGGCGAGGGTCATTTCCCGGGCTTTTTCGGGGGTCCAGGGGCAATTTGTATCGACCATGATCTTCAACGCATCGCCGCCGGCCTCGCGTGCCGCCCGGACTTCCGGAACCGCAATTTCATGCAATTTGGCAAGGCCATAGCCAAGGCTGGTCGCATGATTGACCCGGTCAGCCACCAGCTCCGGGTCTTCGTAGCGGAACAAACTGGCGTAGGCGGGAACCTTGGTGTCCCCGGAGGCGCCGAGCAGGCGATAGAGCGGCATGCCCGCCGCCTTGCCGGCAATGTCCCAAAGCGCGATATCGATCCCGGAGATCGCGAACATGGTGATGCCATAACGTCCGAAGATATGCAGGGCCTGCTGCAGGTCGTGGCTGATCCGGGCGATGTCCCGTGGGTCGCGCCCGATCACCCGCGGCGCCACCATATGCTTGACCGCCTCGGCGACGGCCCGGCGACACTGAAAGGCGAAGGCGTCGCCCCAGCCGATAATACCCGCGTCGGTCTCGACCTTGATCAGACAGAAATCGAGTTTGCCCCAATTCAGGAAGCCGACCTCGCCCGACTTGCTGACGCCGCGGTCGAAGGGCATTTCAAGCTCAATGACCTCCACATTTGTAATCTTCATGACCTAATCTCCGTTGCCGGTGGCGATCATAGCCGTGGCATTGGCCCCGGCGAAAGGTTGATGGTAGGTTGCCTCGCGTTTAAGGGTGACGAGTCGATAAACGGAGATATCCGCATGGCCCCGTTCGAAATCGTTTTGGTTCCGGCAATGTCGGACAATTATGTGTATCTCGCGCATGATCCGGATAGCGGGGTGACGGCGGTTGTCGATCCCTCCGAGGCGGCGCCGGTCGAGGCGGCCCTGGATGCGCGGGGCTGGACCCTGACCCATATCCTGAACACCCATCACCACCACGATCACACCGGCGGCAACGAACGGCTGGCCAAGCGTTTTGGCGCCACTCTGATCGGTCCGAAATCCGAGGTTGCCCGGATCGCCAATATGGACATCACCGTGGGCGAGGGCGATACGGTCGATGTCGCCGGCCACAAGGCGGTGGTCTATGAGACGCCGGGCCATACGCTCGGCCACATAGCTTTTTGGTTCGCCGACTCCGACGCGCTGTTTTGCGGTGACACTCTGTTTGCACTGGGATGCGGTCGGGTGTTCGAAGGCACGATGGAGCAGATGTGGACCTCGATGTTGAAGCTGCGGAGCGTGCCGCCAACGGCGCGGGTCTTTTGCGGCCATGAATATACTCTGGCGAATGCTCGCTTTGCGCTTAGCGTCGATCCGGACAATGCGCGTCTGCAGGCCCGCACCCGCGAATTCGAGGAGATGCGTGGGCGCGGCGAGCCGACGATCCCGACCGTGCTGGTCGATGAGCTTGATACCAACCCGTTCCTTCGGGCCGATGATCCGGCGCTGGCCGCCGCCATTGGCATGACCGGCGCTGATCCCGTTGCGGTTTTCGCCGAGGTGCGGTCCCGCAAGGACAATTTTTGAGTTCGATGGTTCTGATTTTAATACAAGCACCCAAATCCAACTTTCAACCAAGAGGCTAGCGCGATGAAATTGTTCCACGGTGGCGGCTCGCCCTTCGTTCGTAAGGGGATGGTGGTGGCGCACGAAATCGGTCTGATCGACAAGCTGGAGTTGCTGGATGGCGGCACCACGCCGATCGAGACCAACCCTGAATTGGCCAAGTTCAACCCGGTCGGCAAAATCCCGGCGCTGATCCTGGTCGATGGCACCGGGCTGGCGAACTCGCCGGTGATTTGTGATTATCTCGACAGCCAGCATCGCGGCGTCAAGATGATCCCCGCCTCGGGCCCGTCGCGTTGGGAAGCCTTGCATTTGCAGGCGATCAGCGATGGCCTGATGGATGCGGCGGTAAACAACCGCTACGAGACCATGGTGCGCCCGGAGGCCTTGCGCTGGGACGCGTGGAGCGCTGGCCAAATGAGTAAGGTCGACCGGATCGTCGACGCGCTTGAGGACTCCGCCGACGGCCTTGGTGTTCGGGTCGATATCGGCACCATTAGCGTCGGTTGTGCCTTAGGCTATCTCGATTTCCGCTATGGTGACCGTAACTGGCGCGCCAGCCATCCGAAGCTGGCCGCCTGGTTCGCCAAATTCGAGCAACGCCCGTCCATGCAAGCGACCATGCCGCCGAAGGCCTGAGCGACGGCGGAGCCAATACGGGGCTGGCGGGCTGGACGTCTGGTTGAACGGTGCGGTGATGGTTGGCGGAACGGAACTTAAACCGCCCGCCGGGCCTTCAGCGCTTGGGCCAAGGTCCCGTCGTCCAGATAATCCAGCTCGCCACCAACCGGCACGCCGCGGGCTAAACGCGAGATCTCGACACCGCAACCAGCCAGGCGGTCGACGATGTAGTGGGCGGTGGTTTGGCCGTCGACCGTGGCATCCATCGCCAGAATGACTTCTATCACCTCCGGGGGCTCCGCTCGGGCCGCCAGGCCGTCGATGTTGAGCTCTTCCGGGCCAACGCCATCGAGCGCCGAGAGCAGACCGCCGGTGACGTGGTAGCGGCCTTGGAAGACGCCGGCGCGTTCCAGCGCCCACAGGTCGCCGACCTCCTTGACCACACAGATTCGGGTCCGATCGCGGCGCGGGTCCCGGCAGATACCGCAGGGATCGATGGTGTCCAGATTGCCGCATTCGGCGCAGGTCACCACCTTGTCCGCTGCGATCGACAGCGATTCTGCCAGCGGCCGCATCAAGGTGTCTCGGCGTTTTAGCAGATGCAGCGCCGCTCGGCGGGCCGAGCGTGGCCCGAGCCCC
>JAQBUJ010000441.1 GCA_027623845.1 Pseudomonadota bacterium | reverse complement strand
CGTCGGAGACCATCGCCCCGGAGGCGATGCTGGACATCTCCGTATAGCCGTATTGCTCCGGCGTGAGGCCATAGGCGAAGAACGGGCCAACGGTTTGGGACGGCGTTTGCTTCAAGGCCATGGCTCAGCCCTCCAACGGCGTGGCTTTGCGACCGCGCAGGACGAAATCAAACTCATAGCCGAGCGCGAAACCTTCTTTGGTGGCGTCGAGGGAAAATTTCTTGATCAGCAACGTGCGGGCGCCATCGGGTGTGGCGTTGTAGATCGGGTCCAGCTCAAGTAAAGGGTCGCCAGGGAAATAGGATTGGGTGACCAGTCGGGTGACGAATGCCGGTCCGAAAAGCGAGAAATGGATATGCGCCGGTCGCCAGGCGTTCGGGTGGTTGCCCCAGGGATAGGCGGCCGGCTTGACGGTGGTGAACGTGTAGACGCCGTTCTCGTCCGTCACGCATCTGCCGCCGCCGAAGAAATTCGGATCGAGCGGTGCGTCATGCTGGTCGGCGGCATGCATATAACGGCCGGCGGCATTGCATTGCCAGATCTCGATCAGGGTATTCGGTTGCGGGCGTTCATTCTCGTCCAGGACCCGGCCGGTGACGATGATCCGCTCGCCCAGCGGTTCACCACCATTTTTGGCGCCATTCTTGGTCAGATCGTTGTCGAGCGGATTGAGCGCTTCATGGCCGAAAACCGGTCCGGTAATCTCGGAAAGTGATTGTGGTAATGGAATCAGTGGTTCACTGGGGCTGCGCAACACCGTCGACTTGTACTCCGGCGCCAAGTAGGCCGGCTGTGTATGCCAGTCTCGAGGGGTGTAGGCAGCCTCGGTCATCGTCGGTCTCCCGTGTTGCGATGGTCGGTTCAGACGGTTTATCCCAGGATATCACGTGGCGTTGGCGCGTCGATCTTTCGGTCGCAAATATCTCAGATCACCAGGATCGCGCGAAAGTCGTTTACATTGGTTAGGGTCGGCCCGCTGATCACCAAATCCCCTAGGGCCTCGAAAAAACCGTAGCCATCATTGTCGTCGAGCCGGGCGCGCGCCGACAATCCCAACGCCGCGGCCCGAGCCAGGGTATCGGGCAGGTAGAGCGCACCGGCATTGTCCTCGGTCCCGTCGATGCCGTCGGTATCGCAAGCGATGGCGGAAAGCCGGTCGAGGCAGTCGCCGGATCGCTCGGCCAAGGCCACGGCCAAGGCCACCAGAAACTCGGCATTGCGCCCGCCGCGTCCGGAGCCGCGCACGGTAACCGTGGTCTCGCCGCCGGTCAGCAATACGCAGGGCGCGGTGGCGGGTTGGCCATGACGGGCCGCCTGGCTGGCGATCCCCGCGTGCATGCGGGCCACTTCGCGCGCCTCGCCCTCGATCGCATCGCCGAGAATGACCGGCGTGACACCGGCGGCGCGGGCGACTTTCGCGGCGGCTTCCAAGGCCATTTGCGGTGTGGCGACCAAGGTGGTCTGGCAAGTAGCGAAGATCGGGTCGCCGGGCTTGGGGGTTTCCTCAACAGCCGCCGCCAGTCTGGCGGCAATCGCCGATGGCGGCGTCACGTCGTATTTTGTCAGGACGCTGACGGCGTCGGCATAGGTGGTGGGGTCCGCCACTGTCGGGCCGGAACCGATGACATCCAGCTCATCCCCAGGGACGTCGGAAATTGCAAAGGCGACCAGCCGCGCCGGCGCCGCTGCCGCAGCAAGCCACCCGCCTTTGATCGCCGAGAGGTGTTTGCGCACGCAATTCATCTCGTGAATGGTTGCGCCGGATTTCAGCAGATCCGCCGTCACCGCTTGCTTATCCTCAAGGGTGATGCCGTCGGCCGGAAGCGATAGCAGGGCGGAGCCGCCGCCGGAAATCAGGCATAGCGCCAGGTCGTCCTCGGTCAGTCCTTGGGCCAGGGCGAGCATGCGGCCGGCGGCGGCGCGTCCAGCGGCATCCGGCACCGGATGGGCGGCCTCGACCACCTCGATCCGATCGCAAGCGACGCCATGGCCGTAACGGGTGACCACCAAGCCTTCCAGGGGGCGGTCAGGGCAATGCGCGGTCCAGAAATCTTCAACCGCGCGGGCCATCGCACCGCCCGCCTTGCCGGCGCCCAGCACCACGGTGCGTCCCTTCGGTGGGTTCGCCAGAACTCGTTCCAGATGTGGCGGCAGACAAAGCGCCGGATCGGCGGCGGCAACCGCAGCCTCGAACAGGGATTTTAGCAATTTCGCAGGATCGTGCACGTCTGGCTCCGAGGCGATGTCACATGGCGAAAACTAGGAGGGCGGGCGGTAGGAGGCAAGATCAAGCTTGCGCCGACCAAGTTCTCGCGTGGGAAAGACGGTCGGACTCCCTGTCACTGGGCCGGCCTGGGGCCTATAATTGCTGCGTACCGTGAATAGGTTGGAGATGTTCGAGATGAGCGCGCGCAAGGGTTTGTTCAACACGTCGGCCTATGGCGGTTCGCGATGGTCTGGCCGCGAGGCGGCGCATCGCGATGAGATTGGCTCGCTCTGGGCGGCCTCGGGCATCGATAGTGAATGGGGGCGTTTGCGCGCGGTGATCGTGCATCGCCCGGGCGCGGAGCTGGACGCCTCCCTGTCGGACCCGGACGCGGTGCAGATGCTGGCGCCGGTCGACCTCGCCAAGGCGCGGGCTCAGCATGAGGCGATGGTCGAGGCATATTTGGCCGAAGGGGTTGCCGTGCATCAGGTGGCGCCCGAGGGAACGCCAACGCCGAACCAGATGTTCTGCGCCGATTTGGTGTTTTTAACCCCTGAGGGGGCGATCCTGGCCCGGCCGGCTTCGACCGTGCGGGTCGGAGAGGAGCGGCAGATCGCTAGCCGGCCGATATCGGTGTGCCGATTATCCGTACTTTGCGCGGCAACGCCACTTTCGAGGGCGCCGACGCCATGTGGCTGGATCCGGGCACGGTGATGGTCGGCAACGGCCTGCGCACCAATAGCGAGGCGATCCGGCAGATCGCCGACGCGCTGCATGAGATGGGGGTCGAGACCCGGGATGTCGATCTGCCGTTTGGCTCCATGCATTTCATGGGGCTGTTGCGCATCGTCGACCGGGATTTGGCGATGTGCTGGTGGCGGCGGACGCCTTTTGCGACAGTGCGGGCGCTGCAGGAGCGTGGCTACGAGATCGTCTGGATGCCCGAGGGCGACGACATGGATCTCAATCGCGGCCTCAATTTCGTCACCCTCGGACCGCGCAAGGTCCTGATGGTGGCCGGCTATCCAACGGTGCAGCGTGTGCTGGAGGGCGCGGGGGTGGAATGTGTAACCGTGGACTGCTCGGAACTGGTCAAGGCCGCCGGAGCGATCGGATGCCTTACCGGCGTGATCGAGCGGGAGCTGGTTGGCTAACGGGGATGCGCCCGCGTCATCAGACAAGCATCACCGTATGAAAAGAACCGATATGCATCACTGATGGCATGCTCATAGGCGGCCAACACAGCGTCCCGGCCAGCCAGCGCCGAGACCAGCATAAGCAATGTTGAGCGTGGCAGGTGAAAGTTGGTCAGCAGCATGTCGACCACCTGGAACCGGAAGCCAGGGGTGATGAATAGGTCGGTCTCGCCGGCGAACGGTTTCAACGGGCCGCGTCGTGCGGCGGATTCCAGCACCCGTAGGCTGGTGGTGCCGGCGGCGATGATCCGGCCTCCCGCAGCTTGGGTTTCGGCGATTGCCTGGACGGTTTCCAGGCCGACTTCGGCCCATTCTGTATGCATGAGATGATCATCGGTATCGTCGGCTGTCACCGGCAGGAACGTGCCGGCGCCGACATGCAGCGTCACAGTCGCGCGGCGCACCCCGCGCTGATCCAATTTCGCCAGCAACGGGGGGGTGAAATGCAGGC
>JAQBUJ010000440.1 GCA_027623845.1 Pseudomonadota bacterium | reverse complement strand
ACGCGCGGACCGAACGTGATCACCACGACCGGCTCGCTCAATCGGATCAATGATGCGCTTTTGAGCCAGGAAGCCGGCGCTTTCGCGGCTCAGGTTCAGCATCTGCCGACACCGCGCATCGCCGTCAATCTTGGTGGCGACACCCAACAATACGCGGTCGATGGCCCAATGGCGCAACGGATCGCGGCAAGCCTCTCGGCGCTGGCCGACAGCCATGGCTGCGGGTTGATGATCACCACCTCCCGGCGCACCGGCGCGGCTTTGATGGCCGCCCTGGCGCCCTTGGCCGCCCGCTCTGACACCGTGCTTTGGCAGGGCGATGGACCGAACCCGTATCTTGGCTTTCTCGGGTTGGCCGACGCGATCATTGTCACCGCCGATTCGATAAACATGGTTTGCGAGGCCTGCTCCACCGGCAAACCGGTGCATATCCTGCCGCTTGGAACCGAGCCGCGCCGCCGCGCCGCTTTTTTACAAGACATTCTGGCCAGTGGCCGGGCGCGCGCCTTCAATGGCGGCCTGGAGATGTGGGACTATCCGCCGCTCCGCGAAACTGAGCGGGTCGCCGGCCTGCTGGTTACCCAACTCCGGAACTCTGGCATCCTTGCCTAACCATTCAGGGACATTGCATGACCAAAGCGACCATCGGCCTGTTTGAGGCCGGTACCTATGACGCCGATTTCATTCGCGATCACGGCTCGCCGGCTGGTTGGTTTCGCCGCCTTCTCGGGCAGGCTTCGGCGGATCGGTTCGACTATCGGGTCTACCACGCCTATGCGGGCGAGCTTCCCGATGCGGTTGACGAGTGTGACGGCTATCTGATTACCGGCAGCGCCGCGAGCGTCGTCGAAAAAGCGCCCTGGATGGTGGCGTTGGGCGATTTCTGCATCCAAGCCATGGCGAGCAAACCGGTGGTCGGGATTTGTTTCGGCCATCAGTTGCTGTGCCAAGCGCTTGGCGGCGAGGTGCAAGAAGCCGAACAAGGCTGGGGCGTCGGCGTTCATCAATACGCGGTCACCAAAGACGCCGATTGGATGCGCCCGCCAGCCGCCGAAGTGGCGATGCTGACCTCGCACATGGATCAGGTCACGACGCCGCCGCCGGGCGCGGTGGTGCTGGCGCAAAGCACGTTCTGCCCGAACGCGATTCTGCAACTCAGCCCGAACGCGATCACCATCCAGGCGCATCCCGAGGCAACGCGCGGCTGCTTCGGCTCCATTTATCAGATGCGGCGCGATCGCTATGGCGATGGACAAGCGGATCACGCCTTAGCCAGCCTGGAGAAGAAGACCGACGAGGACCAGGTCGGTCGCTGGTTGGTGAAATTCTTCCAGGACCGGATCAACCGCGTCGATACATGACGATGTCGGTGTCCTTGATGTGGACCAGGGTCAGCTCCTTGGCGAGCGTGTTTAGAAAGTCAAAAACATCCGGGGCGTCGGGCTTGTAATCGTGCCAGAGGACAACCCCCCGCTCGCTCAGCATCGTCATGGCTTTGGCGGTATCGCTCTCGACATAGCTGCTTGTATGGGCGCCATCGATGAATACCAAATCGACACTGCCCTTCAGCGGCGTTTCGTCATAGGCCTTGCTGTCGGAAAAGATTTGGTGGATTTTCGCCTCGCTGGGGTGGCCCTGATAGTAAAAGGTGGTGAACGCCGCCTCGCTGGCGGCCTGCCCCTGGTGGTGGCGGTCATCCGACGAACCGAATTCCAGGCTGGAGAGATCGTCCGGATGGATGGTCAAGGTGTGCACCTCGGCCTCGTCCGGCGTGTTCAGAGCCATGACATGGGCGGTCTTGCCACTACAGGTCCCGAATTCGAAGACCCGCCGGGCCGACTTGGCGAGGCCGGCGATGACCCAAGTTTCGCGATCGGAAAGCGAGGCCACGACCCCTTCGCCGCCGATAAAGGCGACGGTCGAGGCCGGCGCCGGCCCATGCTCGGTCATCGCGAAACAGGGATCAACCGCCTCCAGCTTGACCTGAGGGATCGGATAAGACCCGAAGGCGAAGGCCCGGCGCTTTTGCCGGCGTAGCTTCAACATCCGCCTTGTGGCGAAATAGAGCGCCGCCAGGGTCACGATATTGGTGGCGATCAGTACAATGATGACCCAATCGGGCATGGAAAGTTCCTGTCCAGGCCGGCCTCGGAAAATTGGGCTCGGCATGGTCGGAAAATCGGGCCAAGGCGGGACCATGTCAAGCAACCAGGAATGGGTTAGGCCAATAGCCCCGATCGCCGAATCCATTGATCAGACCAGCGCCTCTAGTATCGAGGTCGGCATCGGCCCTGGATCACCGATTGAGGCGCAGCGGGACGAACGAGACGGCGGCGCGATCGGATTCGCCTGTTTCACCAGCTTTACCCGAGCGACGACGGCGCGCTCGGCGTTCCTGTGAAGGACCCGCTCCTCCTCCCGGCCGCAAGACGCCACAAGACGCCAAGCTATCACCCGCACCCTGGTTCCAGCCGGCGTCAGGATCTGCCGAGCGCGCGGATACGCAAGGCTTATTCGGCCCCCAACCAATGAAAGCCCGGCGGCGACCGGCCTCTATCAACCGCTTGGCGCCGCGCGCCGGGACGACACGCTTTGAGACCGTCTTGGCGCCAGGGCCATCGCCCGGTTGTCGGCGCTCGACTAGGACATTATCTTCAGGGTCCCACGATGGAAGGACAAGGCCCCCGATGACCGAACACCGCGAGAAAATTCTGATCATCGGTTCCGGCCCCGCCGGTCTGACCGCCGCGATTTATACCGCACGCGCCAATATGAACCCGCTTCTGGTTGCGGGACTGCAGCCGGGCGGGCAGATGACGATCACCACTGATGTGGAGAATTATCCGGGCTTTGCCGACGTGGTCCAAGGGCCCTGGTTGATGGAGCAAATGCAGGCCCAGGCCGAGAGCGTCGGCACCCGCATCGCCCAGGACATCATCACCGATATCGATGTTTCCAAACGCCCCTTCGTGCTTACCGGCGATACCGGCGACACCTACATCGCCGACGCGGTGATCATCGCCACCGGCGCCCAAGCCCGCTGGCTGGGCCTTGAAGGCGAGACGACATTCAATGGTCGCGGGGTGTCGGCCTGCGCCACCTGCGACGGGTTCTTTTTCCGGGGCAAGGACGTCATCGTCGTCGGCGGCGGCAATACCGCGGTCGAGGAAGCCCTCTATCTGGCCAATATCGCTTCGAAAGTGACCCTGGTGCACCGCCGTGACACGCTTCGCGCTGAGCGGATCATGCAGGAACGCCTGTTCCGCCACGAGAAAATCGAAACCATCTGGGATAGCGTCGTCGAAGAGATCCTTGGCGGTGACGGACCGATGGCCGGGGTCGAGGGCGCGCGGATCCGCAACCTGAAAACCGGCGCGGTGAGCGATATTCCCGCCGACGGCTTTTTCGTCGCCATTGGCCACACCCCGGCGACCGAGGCCTTCCTGGGTAAGGTCGAGATGGATGACGAGGGCTATATTATTGTCGAGCCGGGCACCACCCGCACCAACCAACCGGGTTTGTTCGCGGCGGGAGACTGCGTCGACAAGATATTCCGACAAGCCGTGACCGCCGCCGGTCTCGGCTGTATGGCGGCGCTGGAAGCGGAAAAACACCTCGCCAGCCAGGAAGATCAGGCGGCGGCGGCCGAGTAAACCGGCGTCAAGATAGCAGCCGGGCCACATCGATATCCCGGTGCGCCCACCGTTGCTGATCCCCCCCTTGCCGACTCTCCTCTTGCCGGTCCACATTTTGTTGATATTGGGCGGCGATTTCCAGGAACGCCGCCTCCAACCCGGCGGCGTATCGGCGGGTGTCGAAAACCCCTGCGCCTGTCGCCGCCGCTAGCCTGCCTC
>JAQBUJ010000439.1 GCA_027623845.1 Pseudomonadota bacterium | reverse complement strand
CCGGCACCCCGCCTACCGACATTCCGGCGCAGGCCGGGACCCATTCCGCCATCGACGTCCCGATAGACGATGCGGCAATATTTTGTCTCATCCAAGCCAAAACCATTTCCAACATCGGAGGAATGGGTCCCGGCCTGCGCCGGGATGACGGGGATGGGATGGGATGACAACGGTGGGACGACGGGGCGTGGGGATGATGGCGGGCAGCGATGATGGATCGAACAACGAGCTGAATCGTTCCTTCGAGTAAAGCCATAAGAACAATTCAGCTTCGGAATGAGAGCGCCCAAGCAAAGCCTTTCCAATCTTCTTTAAAAGAATATTATTATTTGTTTTCAAAATCATAGCCTCCAATATCGGGATAGAACTTCCATGATCCCGGCCTAATATTGCGACAGACCATCGTCCCGCCGCGTGCCCATGGAAACCCAATGCCGGCGGAGCAAATCCATGTCAGAAGAAATCTTTGTCCTGCACGAGAACCCGGAATGGCTGCCGCCTTTCGAGCGCGCCTTTGCACGCCGTGGTCTGAGCTTCGAAAACTGGAACCTGGTCGAACGCGCGGTCGATTTGTCGGCGCCGCCGCCGGAGGGAATTTTTTACAACCGGATGAGCGCCTCGTCGCATACCCGCGGGCATCGCTTTTCGCCCGAATTGACCGGGGTGATCCTGGCTTGGCTTGAGGGTCATGGACGCCGGGTGGTGAATTCATCGCGGGCGCTGCAGCTGGAGGTCAGCAAATCCTCGCAACTGGCGGCGCTACAGGCCTGCGAGGTGCCGGTTCCCCGGACCATCGCCGCCGTCGGTCAGGCGCAAGTATTGGAGGCGGTCAACGCCTTCGCCCCGGCCCCGGTCATCGTCAAGCCGAACCGAGGCGGCAAAGGGCTGGGCGTGCGATTGTTCGAGGATCTCAGCACACTGCGCGAACTGATCCTGGAGGATGGCCTCGATCCATCGGTCGATGGCGTCACCCTGGTGCAGCAATATATTCGCCCGGCCGGCAATACCATCACCCGGGCCGAGTTCATCGGCGGACAATTTCATTATGCGGTGAAGATCGACACCTCCATGGGTTTTGAGTTGTGCCCAGCCGATGTTTGCGCCGTCGATGGCGGCCCGCCGGCGCCGCAATTCACCATCATTGACCAGATCGATGCTGTGCTGAAAGCCCGGATCGAGCGGTTCCTGGCGTTGAATGGCATCGAGATGGCCGGAGTCGAATTCGCCACCGACGCCCACGGCAACTCTTATGTCTATGACGTCAATACCAACACGAACTATAATGCCGAGGCTGAGGCGGTCGCCGGTAAGGACGCCGCCCAAGCCTCGGTCGATTTTCTGATCGGCGAGCGAAATCGGACATATGGCCGCCTGGCGGCCTGATGGAGGCAAGCCATGGCCCGCGTACGTGATGTCGAAATAGATGAAGTTCCCGATGACGCCAAGCCGGTCTACCAACGTTTCGTCAACGAATACGGGCCGTTCCTCAATCAGGTGAAGGTGTTCGCGCACCGACCGATCGCGCTGCGCCATGTCATGGGCATGCTGCTGGAGATGTCGGATAACCCGATCCTCGACAAGCGCTATCTGGAAATCGCCATCGTCACGGTTTCCGAGATCAACAAATGCGACTATTGCGTCGCCCATCACGGGCCGAAGCTGATGGAATACGGCCTGACGCGCGAGACCGTCGACGCGATCCTTGAGCCGGATTGTCCGGGGCTGGACGAGGTCGACCGACTGGTCCGCGACTATGCCGCCCAGGTTACCCGCGACCATAACCGGGTTCGCGACGGCTTGTTCGACCGGCTGCGCGCGCATTTCTCCGAAGAGCAAATCGTCGAGCTGACCCTGCGCATCACGTTGTGTACTTTTTTCAACAAATTCAATGATGTGATGCAGCTCGACATGGAAGACGCCGCGACGGGCTATGCCCTGCCCGGCAGTCAGGCGGCGGAGTAACGCCGCCACCGGCTTCGGGTTTTCATTGCCCGCAGCATATCGCGCCCGACCATTCGTCGATGGATAGGCTGGGCGACGCGCTTAACCGCCGCCGGAGCCCTGCCCGTGACCGATATGACACCGAATATCCCCGAAATCGTCGAAGAAGTCCGAGAGCGCTTCGAGGCTTATGAGCAGGCCTTGATCGACGGGGATGTCGACGCGCTCGACAACACTTTCTGGAACAGCCCGCTGACCATCCGTCTGGCGATGAACGAGCATGGCTATGGGTTCGAGCAGATCCATCAGTTCCGCGTCGCCCGCAAGCCCGGTCCCGGCATCAAAGAAAAGCGGTTGCGCCTCGATATTCTGACCCTGGGGCGCGACTACGCCAGCGTCAGCCTGGAATTCAAGGTGCGCGGCAAGGACCTCACGGGTCGCCAGTCACAAACCTGGGCGCGGATTCCCGGCGCCGGCTGGAAAGTCGTCTTCGCCCATGTCTCGACCACCGGCGGCGAGACGCTCTGGTAGCTCCAAGCGGAGCGCCCTGCCGCAAACCGGGCCGGCTAAACCGCGTCTTTCTCGGCCCCGTAAGGCGCGATGTCGCGGGGGTCGGTGTGCACATGGATCAAGGCCGGCCCGTCATGGGCCAGCGCGGCGGCGAAGGCCGGACGCCACTCAGCGGGGGTCTTGACGGTCCAGGACGCCGCGCCATAGCCCTCGGCCAGCTTGGCGAAGTCGGGGCTGTCCATGACCGTGCCAAAAGCATGATCCTCACCATATTTGTCGAGCTGCCCCTTGAGGATCGAGCCGTGAATGTTGTTGTCGCAAACCACGATCTTCACCGGCAGACGCTCGCGCGCCGCCGTCGACAGTTCCTGACCGCTCATCAAAAAGCTGCCGTCTCCAGCAAAGGCGACGACGGGCCGGCCGTCATTGGTCGCCAAAGCCGCGCCAAGCGCGCCGGGCACGCCGGCCCCCATCGCCCCGCAGGCAGTGCCGCCCTGGGTCAAGGCCTGGCGAAAATGGAAAAACCGATGGATCCAGCGGGCCGAACTGCCGGCATCGGTGAGCACCACAGCGTTATCCGGTAGCATCTCGCGGGTTTGTGCCGCGACCACCGAAAGATCGACGTCGCCGTGGCTTGGATAACTGCCGGCCTTGGAGAACCCCATGAAGGCGTCATGCGCCGCATCGCGCCACGCCAGACGACCGGCCGGTGGGCTGTTCAATGACCCGGTCACCGCGGCAAGCGTCGGGCCTACGTCGGCGAGAATCTGCTGACTCGCCCCGAACCGCGCCAATACCGCCGGATCGGGATGGATATGCGCCCAGTCCTGATCGGCCTTGATCATCCCCTCCTCGCGGCTGGTGATCCCGTCGAGCCGGCTGCCGACGACGCAGATGAAGTCAGCCTCGGCGACCAGCTTGTCCTGATAGGCCACCGGGTTTATCTCAAGATGTCCGGCGTATCCGGCATGGGTATTGTCCAGCACGTCCTGACAGCGGTAGCCGCTGATCAGCGGCGCGCCCAAGGCCTCGACGAAAGCGCCCAACGCGTCCCGCGCCCGGGGGCGCCGGGCCAGCTCGCCCGCTATGATCAAGGGCCGCTCCGCCGCGTTCAACGCCTTGGCCAGATCTTCCAGGGCGGTCGCCTCGACGGTCACGTCGGCCCGTTGCGCCACGCCCTGCTCCGGCAAGGCCGTGACATCGATCTCGCCAAAATCGCGGGGCATCACCACGACCACCGGACCGGGGCGGCCGGAGATCGAAATTTCCACCGCCATCCGCGCCATTTTCGCCATCTCGGCGGCGTCCCTGGGCTCCAACACCGCCTTGCTCATCGAGACAAAAGCGCTGTGCGGGTCGATCTCTTGAAAGGCTTCGCGGCCCTTCATGTGGCTGCGGACCTGGC
>JAQBUJ010000438.1 GCA_027623845.1 Pseudomonadota bacterium | reverse complement strand
GGCCGGCGCGATTTCGTAGGGCGCGCCCTTAACCAGTCCCATCTCCAATCGACCGTGGGAAATCACGTCGATCATCGCCATTTCCTCCGCCACCCGGACCGGGTCGGGGCGGTTGGCGATCGGGTTGCCAAGCAGCAGCAGGCGTACATTCTTGGTGATTCGGGCCAGGATTGACGCCGAGACGGTGATCGCCGGATTCAAACAGGTGAGGGTGCTGTGATGCTCGTTCAGCATGATGTTGATGCCGAGTTCATCACACAGCTGAAACTCGTCGTAGTGGCGATGGTAGATATCGGCGCCAAGTTTCGGATCATAAAGACTGTTCGGGACGTTAACCCGGAAACTGCCCATCTCGTACCCGGTATCCCAGGCTTGCGGATAGGCCATCTCGGAGAAATGCCAGACTTTCATCGCTCTTCTCCTTTTAGGTGTTTGCGCCAGCGAAGGCGTTGATGTGCCCGGCGACGGCATCGGGTTGCTCAAGGCTCGGGTAATGCCCGGCGTCGCCGATGCTTTCGAACCGCGCCCCGGGGATCGCCGCCGCATATTTCCGGCCGTAATCGGTCGAAACCATGCCGTCTTGTTCACCCCAAAGAACCAGTGTTGGAATATCCACCCGGTGCAGCCAATTGGTCAGCTTGGGGTTGTGCAGATAGGGCTTCCAGCCGAACAGGACCAGCGCCTCGCTGTCACGAACCATCGCGGTCAGATCCTCGTCACTCATTGACGCGGGGTCGCGCTGGCCTTGGGTTGGATCGGCGTACAGCGCTTTGGCGATATCCGCTTGGTATAACGCGTGGATATCGGTGATATCGCGGGTCAAACGATCGCCGAATTTCACTCCCAAAGCGTCGATCAGCACCAACTGGCCGAACCGTGAGGTCGATCGGATCGCCATCTCCGCCGCCACCCATCCGCCAAAGCAGGCGCCGACCAGCACCGCATTCTTAAGATCCAGATGCGCCGCCAGATTGAGCCCGAAATAGGCAAGATCGTCGACGGTGCTATAGGATCGCGGCAGGTCGGAATGGCCAAACCCTGGTAACGTGGGGGCGAAGACCTGGAAGGAGTCGGCCAGCTTCTCCAAGCAGGCTTCATGCCCGGCAAGTCCAAAGCCGCCATGCAGAAACAACAGCGGCGGCCCGGCGCCCATCGTCGCAAGGTCTACGGAAACGCCGGCAACCTCGATCCGTTCCACGGTTAGCGCCATGAGTAATTCCCTCTGCTGTTCCCGGCATCTTCATGTGGAATCAGCCGAGGGGGTAGAGGGACGCCGGAACCATCAGGAGGCTGATCGCAATGCCAGCCCGCTAGGCGCGAAACCGCCGCAGCACATTGTCGATCATCCGCGAGATGCTGTTTTTGTAATCCTGATGCGACAGGCTGCCGCAAAAGGTGATCGAGCCGACCGAGAACACGGCGCCGCCGTTCGGGGTTTCGAAATAGGTGATATCGGCGCGGATCAACTGGTTGTGCGGCACGCCGGTCACGGTGTTGCGTTGTGAGAGCTGATCCTCGAGCACGGCGATAAAGCTCGGCTGGTGGTTCTCCGACGAGGCGATCACCACCGCATGCTCCGGCGTGCCGAGGCGGATGTCGGCCCGGTCCAACTCGAACCCGGCCGCGCCGCCACCGGATAGTCCGAAATTGCCGAGGATCTCCTCGTTGATGCCCTCCAGGATCCAGGCGCTCCGGGGATCATCGCCTCCGGCCACCCGGCGGAAATAGGAACCCTCGAAGGCGCCTTGGGACGAGAATCCAACTCCGGCCAAGAGCTGCGGCGCGCGGCCATTTCGGCGCCACAAGCCGCCATAGGCGCCATCGAAAGCGTTATAGTACTCCCCTGGTTCGGCGGCCCAGGCGCGGATGCCACCCTCGGCCCGGCGGATCTCGACAATCCCCGGCAGGTCCGGGTGCCGGGCGATCCGCCAGTAAAAACCGTTGCCGCCCATATACATCAGTCGCCCGCCGCGTTCCTGGGTATAGGTGGTGAGCGCGTCCAGGGTTCCCTTGGTGTGATATTCCGGGTGGGAGCCGGTCAGCACCACCTTGTAGGGCGCCAGCAATTCCACGCCCTCGTCGTCCAGGTCTTCATCGGTGACGATATCGACGTCGTGCTCCAGCGCATCAAGCCAGTCGATCAGATGGGTGTCGGCGGGAAAATGTCGCAAGCCCGAGCCATAGGGGTCGTCAAAGGTCAGGAAGTTGTGCCGCATGGTCATGATCGGGCGCAGCCGCGACGAGTAACCAACACCGCTGCCGTCAGTGTGCAGGTTGTAGGTCGAGTGCGCGTAGTCGGAATGATCATCGGGCAGGTTTTGCGCCGCGCCCCAAAGCCGTCCCCGCTCACGGAACTTGTGGTCGGTGACCTCGCGCGCGTGGTTGGCGTAAATCTGGTAGGTGAAGGTTGAGGCCAGGAAAACCGCGCTGCTGGTCGGCTTGCCTTTATGAGGACGGACATAAAACGGGATCACGTCTTCTGCGTGTTGGCAGCGCAACCGGCATCCGTAAATCCCGCTCGCCATGTCGTCGGGAATTTGGAAGACGAAGTCATCCTCCCAGCCGCAATCGTAGAGATCGTCGTCATGAAAGTGGATGGCGGCATATTGCAAGGGCGCATGGACAAAGCGCATCTCGCTACCGTCCCAGTTCGAGCCGGTCACCGCCCGGGCCGGCAGGTTGACCAAAGCGCCGGCCATGCGGTGTGGTCCGATGTCGCAAACCGTCATCGATGAGATGTCACGGCTAAAATCCCAGGCGGCCAGGAGGCTCTCGGGCCGGTCGCCGTCAAACAGGCTCTGAACATCGACCGGGTCGGCGCTCGACAGCAGGAACGGGTTTTCGATCTTGCCATTGAAGTGGCGTGAGATCTCGCGCTCTTGCCGCGCCGCGATCAGGAGATCGCCCGTGGTGTCGAGAACCGGGTCGGTATCGAGCGTCGTTGTTGCAACGCCGGCATCGTCCGACATCATTTGCGGCGCCAAGGGCTCCTGACGCACCGAGAGGATCTTGGTGGCGGCGTCATAATAGGCGCAGATCCGATACCAGGCATGCCGGCGCATCGGCTTGCCAACGGTGATCGAGACCGCGTCACCGCTCTTGCCGTCGCCTGTTCCGCGACCAAGCGTCACCGTGGCGCCCTCCAGCCCGATCTCCAGCGAGAAGCCGGCGCCGCTCTGGGGGTCCCATTTCGAGAGCACCGCCACCGGCCCCTTCGATGGCAGGGTCGGCCAGATCACCGCACCGACGCTGAATGAGGTCAATCCGTGCAAGGCCGGGTTATCGGCGATCCGGGCGTAGGAACCAAGATGCACCGGCTGAAAGCGCGACGGATGGGGGCCGGCGATATCCGCCTCGACCGGCCGCAGCTTGATGCCTGGGCCGTCGGGATTGGGGTCGCCATGAATGATCCGCACCACATCGACTTGGTAGGCTTCTTCAAAGGCGCTGCTAATTTTAAAGGCGATCCGCCCGCCGGTCGTGGCGGACAATCGGTCGGTGTATCCGGTCAATGACAGCATGGTGAATCCAATTCGAGGTTTGGAAATAGGATAACTAAGCCAAGATGCTATTTTCTATAAGCAAAATTAGGTTAAAAGTGTTTGGAGTTACCTTCGCTGAATTTTTCGTGCAATCATACTTTCGATAAAGGGGTCTTGATTAACCGACCGTACCGCTTTTAACCAAGGCTCCTTCTCTCGATCATGTACCGTTTTATTGGCGATAAATCCCCTAATCAAAGCGCGTCGCTCTGGTTGCGTTGCTCTCCAGTAGAATTTGCGGAAACGAAGTAGGTCGGAACGCTCAGTTTCTGGCAAAAGGCTTAAGCGTGGATCAGGATCATGAAGCGAGGGTATGCGACATCCCTTG
>JAQBUJ010000437.1 GCA_027623845.1 Pseudomonadota bacterium | reverse complement strand
TGTGTTCGTCGGCGATGTCGCCAAGTACCTGATCGAGCGCTGGCGGGCCGGCCCGAAGATCCTGGAGCGGGAGATGATGGAGACCATGGGGACCGGTTCATGAGCGACCAAACAGCCGCGCCATCCAGCACCCTCGGCGATCTTGCCCTGTCGCTGGCCAGTGGCGCCATCAGGGTTGTCGATCTGACCCACACCCTGGACCCGGATTTCCCGGTGATCATCCTGCCGCCGGAATTCGGTCAATGCGCCCGCTTTCGCATGGAGGAGATTTCGGCCTATGACCATCGGGGCCCGGCCTGGAAGTGGCACAACTTCACCTGTGGCGAGCATACCGGCACCCATTTCGACGCCCCGGCGCATTGGATTTCCGGTCGCGATCTGCCGAACAACAGTGTCGACAGCATTCCGGTTGAGCAGTTCGTCGGCCCGGTCTGTGTCATCGATTGCACCGAGGGGGCGGCGGCGGACGACGATTTCGAACTGACGCCCGAAGTCATCATCGCCTGGGAGCGCCAACATGGAGAGATCCCCGCCGGCAGTTGGGTGCTGATGCGCACGGACTGGTCGACCCGGCGCGGCGCCGCCTATCTGAACATGCGCGAGGATGGCCCGCATTCCCCCGGCCCGACGCCGGACGGCATCCGGCTGCTGGTCGATGAGCGCCAGATCAGAGGGTTCGGCACCGAAACGGTAGGCACCGATGCCGGCCAGGGCGTGCATTACACCCCGCCGTTTCCAGCACATTTCTATCTGCATGGCGCCGGACGTCTGGGCTTGCAGTGCCTGAACAACCTCGCACAGCTGCCGCCAACCGGCGCGATCCTGATCGCCACCCCATTGAAGATCAAACAAGGCACCGGCAGCCCGCTGCGGGTGATCGCATTGGTTCAGGAGGAGCGCTAGCAGACCGTCGATGGGCGTCCCGGCCCCGGCCATCCCGCCCCCGTCTCATCGTCATCCCGGTCCCGGTTATTCCGTCATCCCGGGCAATTCAGAACGCTTGCTAGAGCCGTTCGGCGGGATCGAACAGTTTCAGGATCGCGGTTCCATCGATCTCGCCATGTCCCTTGGCCACCAGGATGCGGAAAAGCTCAGCCGATTGACCGGACATCGGCGTCGGCACCTTGAACTGACGGGCCAGATCCTTGACCATATCGAGATCCTTAAGCGCCTGGCGGGCATAGCCACGCGGCGCGAAGTCGCGGTCGGCCATGCGCGGAAACATCGCCCGCAACAAGTTGGAGCCGGCGTGGCCGGCGCCCAGGGCGTCGGGAATTTTCGAGGCGTCGACCCCGCCAGCCTCGGCCAAGGCCAGGGCTTCGGCGAGCACGACATAGGTATTCAGGACCAGGATCTGATTGACCATCTTGGTGACCTGGCCGGCCCCAACCGGCCCCATATGGGTCAACACCCCGGCGAGGTCGCGGATTGCCGGCTCGGCCTTCAGCAGGTCCGCCTCGGCGCCGCCGGCCATGATCGCCAGCGTCCCGGCCGCGGCGGCTTCCGGGCCACCGGACACCGGGGCGTCGACCCAGCCCATCGCGCTCTCCCGGCTGAGCCGCTCGGCGAATGCATGAGTGGCCGCCGTCTCGGTCGTCGATAAATCGATCAAGGTTTTGCCGGCGGACCCGCTCTCGGTGACGCCGCCGGGGCCGAACACCGCCTTGCCCACGGCGTCGGTGGAGGTCACCGATAACATGACGCAATCCGCCTGGGCCGCTGCTTCACCGGGTGAGGCCGCTGGCCGGACGCCGTGTTTGGCGGCGGCTTCGATCTTTTCAGGCTGGAGGTCATATCCGGTAACCTCGTGGCCGCGCTCGACCAGCCTGGCGGTGCAGGCCTGGCCCATCAAACCGAGGCCGATAAATCCTATTTTCATGGCGCGCTCCATGGTTGGCGGTCCCGGACATCGCCAGGAGCGGTAGCATGAGGGGCAAAACCAGAGCCCGCGGCGGCATCAGCGCAACCCACCGCCGGCGCCATCGGGAAATGTCCCCACCCAAATCGGACAGGCGCGTAAGCCGGATCAGTGGAGCTTTGGCCCCTTCAGCAGAGCCGAGCGGGCGATGGTTTCGATGCTGACTTGAATGATTTCGCCGTCCCGGCCAAGCGCCATCGGCACCTCGATGCCGGCATGCCCCAGCGACCAGACCTTGCGGAACATATCGGCCAGAGAATTCACCGGCTCTCCGGCGACGGTCAACACGATGTCGCCAACTTCGACCTCGGCCTCGTCAGCCGGCCCATTCTGGGTCAGCGCCGCGACGACCACCCGGTCCTCGACCTCGGTGCCGAACAGCCCCATCCACGGACGTGGTTTCTTGCTGGGACGACCAAGAGTGACCATTTCCTCATAAATCGGCGCCAGCAAGTCGATCGGCACCACCATGTTGCCATCGACCGCCTCGCCATCGGCGCCGCCATGCTGAATGAACAGCGAGCCAATGCCGAGCAATTCGCCTTTCGGCCCGATCAGCCCGGTGCCACCCCAGTTCGGATGCGCCGGCGAGGTGAAAATCGCCTCATCCAGGAGGTATTCCCAGTACCCGGCGAACTCCCTAACCGCGATCACTTCGGCATTGATCGAACTGGTCCGCCCACCAAACCCGGCAAGCATGACCGGGTCGCCCTCGCGAACGGTGGAGGATTTACCGATACTGATCGCTTTTGCATCAAGACGGCCCAAGGCCTGGATCAACCCGAAACCGGTTTCCTGATCATAACCGAGCACATGTCCTTGCACGGCGTTGCCGGCATGGTCGGTCAGCCAGATGGTTTCCGCCTCGGTCACCAGATAGCCGATGGTCAGGACGACGCCCTCGTCACGGATGACGATTCCATTGCCGCCCCGTTCGGTCCCGAGGATCGACGCCGTATGGGCGTCTTCGGGAATGTGCGAGCGTACTGACACCATGGACGCGAAAACCTTCGCGAGATCAAAGTCATAGTCTTCCTGGCGAGGCGTGTTTTTAGTTTTTTCGGCCATGGTTTCCGTTCTCGTATCAGGCCCTCGGCTATCGACTATAGAGGATCGCCATGCCGGGTTGAAAGGGCCGCGTTGTGGATTTTTAACAGCTCGGAAAGATTGGTCACGCCGCCCCGTCCAGGCACAAGGAACGATTGCAGGACACCGGCCCCGACGCAAGACCAGCCCGGCCTAATCCTTGAGCCGGGAATACGCCAGGTTCAATTTTTGAGCCGTGTCCAATTCACTGCTGGCACCGAGCAGCATAACGAATAAATCCACCTCGCGAGCCTTGGCGACCAAAGCCTCCAAGGCTTGCAAGTCAGCGTCGGAGGCGAAATCGGCGGCGGAGAGGGCCAGCCCGCCAATCCCCAGGCTCTTGGCCTCATCCAGGCCGTGGAACGGCTGTCTCGGATGGATGAAGACGGTTTTGCAGAACCGCTGGAGCGCTTTGGCCACGGTATCCAGACGGGGCGGCAGGCTGGCCCGCTCGATCACCAGACAGCAGATCAGCCGCGAGCGCAGATCGTTTTGCAGCATCTGCAATGCCGCCATTAAATTGTCCAGGTAGAGCGGGTGCGACAGCGTTTCGAACCGCACCGGCAACAGTATCGCCTGATCTCGCTCCAATGACAGGGTGCGCAAGGCGGATGCCAATTTCAAGATCGCGGCGCAGTCGATCTCTGCGCCATAAGGCGCCGGCAGCGCGGCGAAAGTCAGCGGATCGCGCCGCTGGCGGTTGGCGCCGGGTCGCACCCTGATCACTTGGATCTCGTAGCCAATCACCGAGAGCGTATCGGGCCGGACAATCGGTCGCGGGTCCAGTTGAAGTTCTCGGTCCAGATCCTTGGCTAGGTTCTTTTCGCGCTTCACGAAGGCCTGATGGGCCAATTGGACGACCCGGATCAGATCATCGAC
>JAQBUJ010000436.1 GCA_027623845.1 Pseudomonadota bacterium | reverse complement strand
CCTGCCGTATCAGGTCGGCTTCGGCGTCGTCGGTGATCCGGTGCGTAAGGGTCATGTGGAACCGGAACTCGTTCATCACATAGGGATAGCCCCAGCGCTGTAGCAGGGTTTCCTGGGCGCCGCTGAGATTGGCTTCGCGGCGGCGCTCCAGTTGCCGCTCGCTTGGCAGGGCCCGAAAAGCGTCGAGCTCGGAAACCGTTGCCGCCGCGATAGCCCGGGTTTCGGCGCGTGATTGACCTTGCATAAGCGCGAAGAAATCCGAGAATTGCCGCAAGGTCAGATTGATCTCGAAGGCGTCCTGGGCGCCGGCAAAAGTCTCGGCGGCGCTGAACAGAGCGTCGAGCGTGGTGGCGGGTTTCAGATGAAACGGTGGCTTCAGGGTTGCGTGAAACCCGTAACGCCGCGGATCGGCGGTCGCCTCGGTGATGCGCGCAGGGGCCACGCCGGACACGGTTGGTTGCGCAAACAATGCGCCGCTGATGCTGTCGCGGCCAAGCCAGCGGCTCCCCAAGGCGTGCAGCGCGGTGTCCGGGCCAGGCGCGAAATAGATCGCGTAGCGGGGGCCGGCTTCAACCGGGCCGGCCAATGGCTCTGGAAATTTGACCATCGCGTGATCTTTCGCAATTGTTCCGCAGAATTTGGGCTCTTGGTGGCCCTTGGGGTACTCGGCGATCTTCCAGAACCCGGCGATCTTTGTGGACAACGCAGCCGGTGCCGGTTCAATAAGACAGAGACAGAATATCGCATGCTGTTCGGTCGGGGAGAAGAACCTTGAGTACGATGAATACCGGATCGGTAGCGATCAAGGGTGGTCGTGTCGCGCTTGGCGACGGGCGTCTCGTCGAAGCGGACCTCGCCATCGTCGATGGCCAGATCCAATCTGTCGGCGCGGCTGGTTTTTCCGCCGATACCATGCTGAACGCCACCGGGATGTTGGTCCTGCCGGGCATGGTGGATCTGCATGGCGACGCCTTCGAGCGGCAGATCATGCCGCGTGCCGGGGTTTCCTTTCCTCTCGATATCGCGTTGATGGATACCGATCGCCAGATGGTGGCGAACGGCATCACCACCGCCTATCACGGGGTCACGCTGTCCTGGGAGCCGGGGTTGCGCAGCCGTGATGTGGTGATCGGTTTGCTTGAGGCGATGGAGGCAGGCGCCCACCGGTTTGGCTGCGACACCCGCTTTCATCTGCGCTTTGAGACCTACAATCTCGACGTCGTGGATGAGGTCGCCGGTTGGCTCGAAGAAGGTCGGGTCGACCTTCTCGCCTTCAATGACCATATGCCCTCGATCGCTCGCAAGATCGCCTCCGGCCAGATACTGACCCGCTATATCGAACGCACCGGCCTTTCCCAGGACGGATACATCGCGTTGGTTCGCGGGTTGCTGGATCGCAAGGACGATGTGACCCACGCCATTCGCCGCCTCGCCGGGGTCGCTAAGGATGCCGGGATCCCGATGGCCAGCCATGATGACGAAACCGCCGAGATGCGGCGCGACTATCATGACCTGGGCTGTTCGATTGCCGAATTTCCGCTGACCGCCGAGGCCGCCGAGGAAAGCGCCCGGCTGAAAGACATGATCGTCCTCGGCGCCCCCAATGTGGTGCGCGGCGGCAGCCATTTGGGCCCCCAGGGGATTTCCGCCGCCACCGAGATCGCCGAAGGTCGGGGCGATATTTTGTGTTCGGATTACTACTACCCGGCCTTGGTCCAGGCGCCGTTTATCCTGGCCGAAAAATCGTCCCCCGACTTTGCTGGCGACATCGCCGCTGCGTGGCGTCTGGTCTCGACCAATCCGGCTCGCGCGGCGCAATTGCATGACCGCGGCGAAATTGCCGCCGGTCAGCGCGCCGATCTGGTGATCGTGCGTAAACCCCAGCAAGGCCCGGCCGAAGTCGCGGCAACGCTGGTGGCCGGCCGGACAGTGTATCGTTCGGGCCTTATTTAAACCTTCAGGCCGCATCGCCGACTCGTAATCCGTCGTTCAATCCGTCATACTTGCATTCGGGTATGGAGAGGGGCGGCACGGCCCTTTTTAGCTCGGACAATGCCTTGGCCTGGACCCTGGAAAGCCGCTTGATCAATGAGTTTTCCGGCTGAATTCCTTGAAGAGATCCGCACCCAGATCAGGGTTTCGGAGGTCGTTGGCAAACGCCTGCGATTGGTTCGAAAAGGCCGCGAGTTCCTGGGGATTTGCCCATTTCATAACGACACTAAGCCGTCGATGGCGGTGGTCGATGAGAAGAATTTCTACCACTGCTTTGCTTGCGGCGCGCATGGCGACATCATCACCTTTACCATGGAGATCGAGGGGCTGAGTTTCCCCGAAGCGGTTGAAAAGCTCGCCGGGATGGCCGGTCTGGAGGTGCCGAGGCAGACCCCGGAGGCGCGAACGCGAGGTGGTGCGCAAGACCCTGGGCGATGCCATGGAGGCGGCCTGCCGGTTCTATGAAGAGGTCCTGTGGTCGCCCGAAGGGCGCGCGGGGTTGGATTATTTCCGGGACCGAGGCCTGAGCGAGCAGACCATCCGGCGCTTCAGGCTTGGTTATGCGACGGAGCAACGCACGGCCTTGCGCCAGGCGATGTCGGTCAAGGGGATCGAATCGGCGATGCTTCTGGAGGCGGGGCTGATCCGCAAGCCCGAGGACCGTGACGAGACCTATGATTATTTTCGCGGGCGGGTGCTGTTCCCAATCACCGACCGGCGTAGCCGGGTGATCGCCTTTGGCGGTCGGACGCTGGGCGACGGACAGCCGAAATACCTGAATTCGCCGGACACACCGCTCTTTCATAAGGGCAGGGTGCTCTACGGTCTGGCGCAAGCGCGCGAAGCCGCCTCGAAGGCCGGCGAGGTCATCGTCGCCGAGGGCTATATGGACGTGATCGCCCTGGCCCAGGGTGGTTTCCCGCATGCAGTGGCGCCGCTTGGTACGGCATTGACCGAGGATCAAATCATCGAGCTTTGGCGTCTGGCGCGCGAACCTATCGTCTGTTTCGATGGCGACGCGGCGGGACAAAAAGCAGCGGCGCGGGCGGCGGACCGGACCTTGCCGATCCTGAAGCCCGGCCATTCACTGCGCTTTGTCACGTTGCCGATCGGCGAGGACCCGGATGATCTGATCAAACGCGGCGGCGCCAAGGCAATGCGCGAAGTGTTGGCGTCGGCGACCGGCATGGCGGATTTCATCTGGGACCAGGAACTGCGCGCCCAGGCGGTTGATACGCCCGAACGCCAAGCGGATTTCATCGGTCGGGTTCGCCACCGGGTCCGAGATATTGCCGACAAGACGGTACAGGACGCCTATGGCGACGCGATTGAAAGACGTATTCGCGAACTGCGTAACGCCGGTCGCGGCGGGCCTTTCGTTCCCGGACGGCCCGGCAAACAGACGATCCAACGCCCGGCCCCACAGGGCAGCGCAACCGCTCGGGCCAGGGTCTCAATGGTGCTCGGGCGCCGACAAAAACAAGGGATTATGGCGGCTTTCGTCACCCACCCGGGCCTCATGGAGGAGTTTGGCGAGGCGCTTGGATATCTGCAGTTCGACGATCCCTTCCTTGACAAACTCCGTCAGGATCTCTTACAGAATGTCCCTTCCGAATCGGGGCTTGACGCGGCGGGACTCAAGCGCCATCTCCAGGGACTAGGATATAGCGACGATTGTGACGGGCTGCTTGGAGCCGGCACTTTGGGGCATGCGGCCTTTGCACGACCGGATGCGTCACTGGAACAGGCGCGTGCTGGTGTCCAGGAACTCTTGGCAAGAATGGGCAAGTATCAGCTGGAAGAGCAACTCGCGGACGCACAGCAGGCGGTCGCGGCAGAATTCAATGAGACGAATTGGAACCGGTTGGCATCGTTGAGAGCGGCATTGGCGGCGG
>JAQBUJ010000435.1 GCA_027623845.1 Pseudomonadota bacterium | reverse complement strand
ACTGACCGGATAGGAAACGATGGCGAACGTGGTGGTGGTCGGCTCCCAATGGGGCGACGAAGGCAAGGGCAAGATCGTCGACTGGCTTTCCGAGCGGGCCGACGTGGTCGTGCGCTTCCAGGGCGGCCATAACGCCGGCCATACGCTTGTCGTCGGCAATACTACCTACAAGCTCAGCCTGCTGCCCTCGGGGGTGGTGCGCCCGGACAAGCTCTCGGTGATCGGCGCCGGCGTGGTGGTGGACCCCTGGGCGCTGCTGAGCGAGATCAAAACCGTGCAGGGGTTGGGGGTGAAAGTCTCTCCTGAGACCCTGTTGGTGGCCGATAACGCGAGCTTGATCCTCGGGGTGCACCGACAGATCGACAAGGCGCGCGAAGCGCTGCGCGGCGAGCGCAAGATCGGCACCACGGGGCGCGGCATCGGCCCGGCCTATGAGGACAAGGTGGCGCGCCGGGCCATTAGGGTCTCCGACCTTGGCGATCCGGACGAGTTGCGGATCAAGCTCAGCGAACTTTTTGCGCATCACAATATTTACCTGAAGGCGGCTGGCGAACCCCTGGTATCGGCCGATCAGGCGTTTGCCGAACTGACCGAGATCGCGCCGCAAATTCTATCCTATGCGGCGCCGGTCTGGCGGCACCTGGAGGATTTGCGCCGCCGCGACAAGCGCATCTTGTTCGAGGGCGCCCAGGGCGTGATGCTTGATGTCGATCACGGCACCTATCCCTATGTGACCTCGTCGAACACCGTGGCCGGGCAGGCGGCGACCGGGTCCGGCACCGGGCCAACGACGGTCGGCTATGTGTTGGGGATCACCAAGGCCTATACGACGCGGGTCGGCAGCGGACCGTTCCCCAGCGAGCTGACTGATGAAATCGGCCAGCAGCTTGGCGAGCGCGGCCACGAGTTCGGCACGGTAACCGGACGCAAGCGGCGTTGCGGCTGGTTCGACGCGGTGATGGTGCGCCAGGCGATCGTGACCGCCGGGATCACCGGCATCGCTTTGACCAAGCTGGATGTGCTCGATGGTTTCTCGGAGCTGAAGGTCTGCGATGGCTATGAACTGGATGGTGAGAGGCTTGACTATTTCCCCAGCGGCACCAAGGCCCAGGCATCGGTACGACCGATCTATCGAACCCTGGAGGGATGGTCGCAGAGCACCCGGGGGGCCCGGTCCTGGGCCGATCTGCCCGGCAACGCGGTCAAATACATTCGACTGATCGAGGAGTTGATCCATGCGCCGGTGGCGCTGCTGTCGACCAGCCCGGAGCGTGAAGACACCATCCTGGTGAAGAACCCGTTTGAGGATTAAGGGGCGGCGGAAAGGCTTAGTTTTCCGGTGCGTAGAGTCGCCGAACGCAGATCCGCGCCACGACCCGGTAAATTGGGTTATAATCTTCCGACAAGCGCCCTAAGCCTCGGGAGAGCGGGTGATGGCTAAGGTTTCTCTGAAGGACCGGTTCGACATCGACGACGACATGCCGATGCCGCATTTGGATTCGCCGACCGCCAAGGCGTTCAAATGCGTTGGGCGCGCGGCTGAATTGGGCGAGATGGTCGCGCTGGTCTGTGATCCGCGAATCCCCATGCGGGTCGAGGCCATGGAAGCGCTGCGGGGGTTCACCGGCGCCGGTCTGATGACGTTCGTCGATTCGGGCGTTGTCGGCTGGCCTGCCAATAACCGCCGCCAACCGGTTCTGATCATGGAACCGCCGATGGGCGAGCGGGTGTTCGAGACCATGGACTCAGTGATCGAACCCTTGAAGGACGAACAGCTGATCAAGGGGTTTCTCACCCCGGCGATCAATACCTTGCGGGAATTATCGGCCCGCAGCATCGCCCACCGGAACATCCGCCCCGACAATCTATTTTACTCCGACACCAACCGGCGGTTGATCATATTGGGCGAATGCCTCTCGGCGCCGCCCGGCTATAATCAGCCGCTGCCTTTCGAAGCCCTGGAATGCGCGATGGCCGACGAGACCGGGCGCGGCGAAGGCGTGACCGGCGACGACCTTTTCGCTCTCGGCGTGACCTTATTGAGTTTGTTGATCGGCCGTAACCCGGTGCCGACCATTGCCGATCCTCACCGATACGTCTTTGACAGAATCAACCTCGGTTCCTACGCCAATATCGTCGGCACGCATCGCATTCAGATGAACATAATCGAGCTGTTGCGCGGCTTGTTGTCCGACGATACGCGCGAGCGCTGGACGGTGCGCGAAGTGCAGCTTTGGCTTGGCGGACGGCGTTTGACGCCGAAACAGGTCAAGCTGCCGCTCAAGGCCCAACGCCCGTTGACGATCGGCGGCATGGATCATGAGAATGTTCGTTCGGCGGCGTATGGGTTCGCCCGAAACTGGACCTTAGGCGGCGATATCGCGCGCGGCCAGGATTTCAACAATTGGGTCCGACGCAGCCTCGGTGATGAAGTCGCGGCGGAAAACTTGAACAAGGTGGCCGGTTCCGCGGAGGCAATCCAAGCCTCGCCGAAAGCCGATGACGCCGTTCTGGTAACCAAGATCTGTCTGGCGCTCGACCCGGCGGCGCCGGTTCGATACAAGGGATTTTCCACGCATATCGATGGCATCGGGCCGACGCTCGCGATGGGCTTCAACAAAGAATCCGTCCGCGAAAATATCGCCGGCTTCATCACCGGACGGTTCCTGCCGCAATGGATGGGGCTGCAATCGCGAACCAGAAGTGACGTCCTGCATGTCTACACGATCCTTGAGAAGTTACCGGAGCTGATTACTCAAACCGGCCCTGGTTTCGGGATCGAACGCTGCCTGTATGAGCTCAATCCTTATATGCATTGCCTAAGCTCGATGATCGAGCACTTGTATATCACCAAGGCCGAGGAAATGATTCCGGCTCTGGAAGCCGTGGCGCTGGGCTCGGATCTGCCGCCGATTCCGATGGATAGACACGTCGCGGCCTTTCTTGCGTCGCGTTCTGAAGAGATCGGGGATCGTATCCTGAGACCGCTGGCGGCATTGGACGAGGTGCCGGCCGGTGATGCGCTGAAGGTCTTGCGCATTCTGGCCCGGGTCCAAACGGTCTACCGTAACGCCGCCGTGCCGGGCCTGTGTGCCTGGTTCCAGGCCCTGACCACGCCGGCGGTCAACTCGTTCCACAACCTGCGATTACGCCAACAGGTCGAAGTCGCGGTCGCCAAGGCGGCCGAGACCGGGATGCTGCACGAGCTGTTGAAAATCTTCGATGACGCCAGGGTCGCACAGCGTGATCGGGCCGGATATCTCCGGGCCCGCCAGGAGTATGCCCAGTGCGCGACCGGGATGACGCAAATGAGCCTCAGTTTGCAGAGCCGGGAAAATTTGGCCAGTGAACTGGGCGAGCAGGTGGCGGCGGTGATTTCCGGCGTCGTCGGCAGTGTCTGTGCGACGGGGGCGATCATATTCTTTTTGATGTAGAGAGCCTGGCAAGGGCGCACCGATCGCCCAGGAGCGCTTCGGATGATCCGGGTCGCCGGCTTGACCTTGGACCGCTGGGCGCACTATCTGCTAAAAGGATATTAGGTCTGCCGTCGTGCCGGGACCTTTGGCTAACAGTGGTTTTTCAATCATGGCGATGAATTCAGCGAACGCGTCGTCGACCAAGGCCATCCTTATGCTGGCGGCGACCGGGCTTTTGGTGTTCACACTGCCGACGGTGTTGATTCTCAGTGTCGGGATGTTGCCGACGCTGGCCGCTTATATCGTCGATCGCCGGCGTGAAAAATACACGACGCTTTGTGTGGGAAGCATGAACTTTGTCGGGGTTATCCCGTTCCTGGCGACCCTTTGGACCGAGGATCATCGCGTGCCTATCCGCTTAACGCCCATACCCACAAGATGTAGGGTGCTGCCACTCTCCCGAATATAACCC
>JAQBUJ010000434.1 GCA_027623845.1 Pseudomonadota bacterium | reverse complement strand
ATCAAGACGGTCGGCCATCTCCAACATATCGATGGCCAGCTCGATATCCATATTGCCTTTGATCTTCCGGCGACCGGACGCGTCGGTATACTCCTTGGTCGGCTTGGTAACCATGGAATAGCCGTTATAGTCGAGCCAATCGACCAGCGGACGTATCGGGGAATATTCCTGGTCTTCGATCAAAGCCGTATAGTAAAACGCGCGAACCAGACGACCATTCTTCGCGAACACTTCAAGCAGGCGTTTGTAATCGATGTCGAACCCGAGCGCGCGCGCCGCCGCATAAAGGTTGGCTCCATCTATGAAAAGTGCAATGCGTTCCTGCGGATAAAAATGCATTAAGATTTCCTCTCCTCCCGTCTCGAACGGGGCATGAATACAGAATAGGGTTCGTCGCAGGTTAACTTCCGAAGGTTAACTTCGCCTCGATCGCCCTTATTCGCAAAAATGGTGCGTGTCTCGGATGAAGCCGGCGGAATATACACGGTTGGTTTGGAAAAGTCGTGGGTCGTCTGTTGAAAAAAGCGCGGCCTTTATTTTGCCGGAGGTAATAGGATGATTTTCCTTGGAATTGGTGCGAACCTCGCCGGTTCGGGACATCCAAATGCGCTTGCGACTTGTGAGGCGGCGCTGCTGGCGTTGCCGGGCGTGGGCATCCGAATCGAGGCGCGCTCTCCTTGGTACGAAAGCGAGCCGGTCCCCCGATCCGACCAACCTTGGTATGTCAACGCCGTGCTCAAAGCCCATAGCAATCTTGCGCCGGACGCCTTGTTGACGGCGCTGCACGTGGTCGAGGCGCGGTTCGGACGCTTGCGCGGGGCCGCCAACGCGGCTCGAAGCTTGGATCTTGACCTTCTCGACCACCAGGGCAGGGTGAGCGCCGAGGGTGAGTGGCCGGTCCTGCCGCATCCCCGGATGGACCTTCGGGCCTTCGTACTGCTGCCCCTGCGGGATCTTCACCCCTTGTGGCGGCACCCGCGGAGCGATGCGTCCTTGGAGGCGTTGATAGCCGCGTTGCCGGACGGCCAGGCGATGCGGCGTTTGTCCGACTAAACCGGCTCCGGCGCGCTCAGGGGGCGAATTGCTGGGGCCGGGATCAACCTTGTGTCTTGTCGCACCGCACAATCCGCCGTATACAGGGCTGAACTCCAGAGTGTTAGCAGTTAGGATTGCGCCCTATGGCCCGGGTTACCGTTGAAGATTGCGTAATGAGGATCCCCAACCGATTCGATCTGGTATTGGTCGCGTCGCAGCGTTCGCGCGACGTGTCCGCCGGTGCGGAGATCACGTTGGACCGGGATAACGATAAAAATCCCGTCGTCGCTCTGCGCGAAATCGCCGATCTGACCATCGACATCGAGGAAATGCAGGAATCTCTGGTGCGCGGATTGCAGCGCCATGTGGAGATCGATGAGCCCGAGGATGATGGTATCGAAGAGATGTTGGGTGAAGGGTTGTCGTTGGGCGGCGAAGCGGTTGGCCTTGGCGGCCCGACCGAAGCTGTGGCCGCTTACGATGACGAGACGGCCGAACGCATGGGAATGCAAATCCAGACGGGCACGGACTCTAATGACGGAGGCTTCAAGGACGTCGACGCAACAGAACTCGCCGGCGAGCAGTAATCTAACGCCGTTGACGCTCGGCGAAAGCCGCTTTTTCCGGAACGCTCGGGTTGCCGGTCGGGCGCGTCGGCGGGCAAGGCAATGATCCGCCAATATGAACTGCTCGAACGCGTTCGAGCCTATGATCCGATGACCGACGAAGATGCGGTCAACCGGGCCTATGTCTACGCGATGAAGGCCCACGGCTCGCAGATCAGAGCCTCCGGCGACTCGTATTTCTCCCATCCCCTTGAAGTCGCCGGCATATTGACCGATATGCGGCTCGACCACAAAACCATCATCACCGCCCTGTTGCATGACACGGTAGAGGATACCAGCGCGACCGTTGATGAGATCCGGTCGCTGTTCGGCGAGGAGGTCGGTCGGCTGGTCGATGGGGTGACCAAGCTCAACCGTATTGAGCTGCAATCGGACCGAACCAAACAGGCCGAAAATTTCCGCAAACTGGTGATCGCGATGTCCGAGGACATCCGCGTACTTTTGGTCAAGTTGGCCGACCGGTTGCACAACATGCGGACCTTGACGTTCATCAAAAGCGATGAAAAACGCAAGCGGATCGCCGCCGAGACCATGGATATCTACGTCCCCCTGGCGGAGCGGATCGGGATTCAGGACATTCACGACGAATTGGAGGACCTGGCCTTCCAGGAACTCAATGGCGATGCTTATGCCTCGATCACCTCCCGGCTCGACTATCTGACCGAGGAAGGCGGCGACATCATCGAGGTTATCGCCGCTGAATTGATCGAGACCTGCGGCAAGGCCGGCCTGCAAGCGCAAATTTCCGGACGGCGTAAATCGCCGTTCTCAGTTTGGTTGAAGATGCAGCGGAAGATCGTTACGCTTGAACAACTTTCTGACACCGTCGCCTTTCGTTTGATCGTGGCGACGGAGGCCGAATGCTATACCGCTTTGGGCATTATTCACAGTGCCTATCCGGTGCTGCCGGGCCGGTTTAAGGACTTCATCAGCACGGCGAAGCCGAACGGCTATCGCTCGCTCCATACCGGCGTGATCGGGCCAAAGCGCCAGCGGATTGAAATTCAGATCCGCACCCGCGAAATGCACGAGATCGCCGAACTCGGGGTGGCCGCGCATTGGGTCTATAAGCAGGGTGAAACCGGGATTCGCGAAGGGCGGCAATATCGCTGGCTCCGCGAGTTGCTGGAGATTCTTGAACAGGCGTCCGGCCCGGAAGAGTTTCTTGAGCACACCAAGCTCGAAATGTATCAGGATCTGGTTTTTTGCTTCTCGCCTAAGGGTGATCTGATTTCCCTGCCGCGCGGTTCCTGTCCGGTTGATTTCGCCTATGCTGTTCATTCCGAGGTCGGCAATACCTGCGTGGGCGCCAAGGTCAATGGCCGGCTGCGCCCGCTTACCACCGGGTTGAGCAATGGCGATCAGGTCGAAATTTCAACATCCAAGAGGTCGACTCCGCAGCCCGATTGGGAGCAATTCGTCGTTACCGGAAAAGCCAAGGCGGCGATCCGCCGCTTCGTTCGCCAGCAGAAACACCAGCAATTCTTTAACCTTGGCAAGGCGATCTTGCAGAAAAGCCTGCGTCAGGAAGGCGTGCGGTATACCGAAAAGCTGATAGGCCAAGCGCTGGAACCGCTCGGGCACGAGCATGCCGAGGACCTTCTGGCGGCGGTTGGCGAGGGGCTGATCTCGGCCAAGGAAGTCCTGTACGCCGCCCTGCCGGATCGCCGCTCCACCACCGATGGCGACAATATCGTGCTGATCAGTAGTGGGCGAAAAACCAAACCGGCGGGCGCCACGACATTGCCGCTCAAAGGGTTGATCCCGGGAATGGCGGTGCATTACGCTCGGTGTTGTCATCCGCTTCCCGGAGAACGCGTGGTTGGCATTGTCACCACTGGCAAGGGCGTGACCGTCCATACCATTGATTGCGAGACCCTGGAGGGGTTTCAGTCAATGCCGGAGCGGTGGCTTGACGTTTCTTGGGACATGGATGAAGTCGGCCCCAAGCATATCGCCCGGCTCGGCGTGATTCTGTTGAACGAGCCCGGCAGCCTTGGCGGCCTGTCGACGATCATCGGTAAGAACGCCGGCAATATCGTCAATTTAAAGATCAACAATCGATCGGTTGATTTCTTCGAGATGCAGGTCGATGTAGAGGTTGGTAACGTTCGGCATCTGACGAATATCATCGCGGCTCTACGCGCGACGCCGTTGATCACCTCGGTCGAACGAGCCCGGGGATAGCAAGCCGGGATGGCAAAACAGGACGAACCGCACAGGATTGAA
>JAQBUJ010000433.1 GCA_027623845.1 Pseudomonadota bacterium | reverse complement strand
CAAAACACTAAATATGGGAATCCCTCGCGAGTCAGCCTCAGCGCAAATTGGTATTAGCGGATTTTTCCGTCAACGCCGGGGCATTCCGCCTGGCGCTGAAAACCCCCGCCTCATTTCTGGCGTTTGATTCCTATCGCGCGCCTGGACTGAGTCGATGGGGGCACATCCAGCGTCCTACCGACGCGCCCGCGCCAATACCCGCAAAGAAACCCGCCGGACGTCACTCCAGAACGTTACGAAGACATAACCTGCGATATCGCCGAGCCGGTCATCGACCACCACCCTGGCTCCGTGGGTCGCCGCCACCAGGCGCAGGCAGCCATCGATGATCAACGCCAACGCCATACCGGTCACGCCAAAGGCCTGAATCAACGGCACCGCGAACGCCAAACTAACCAGCGAACCGAGAAGGAAGGCGATGGCCAACATCTCATGTCGGTTCACCGCATAGAGCGAAACCGTACTGGCGTGGTGCAAGGCGTTCACGAACACCACGACCAGGAGCCCGGCAAACAAGGTGGTGTCCCAGGCCACCGCGCCCCGGGTCCACATCTCGTAAACCGGCTGGCCAAACAGCGCCAACGCAAGGCAGATCCCGACCGCACTCCAGACATTAAGCGCCGTGGCTTGGCGATACAGCCGCCGCATCGTGTCGGTATAGCCGGCGCCGTGGGCCAGGGACAACTCCGGCCACACCGAATTGGAAACCATCTCCACCGCCTGCTGCGGCACCCGGGTCAGCGTTCGCATGGTGTTGAACACCACGACCGCCTGCGGCCCAAGCAGCACGCCGATTAACGTAGTGCTGCCTTGCAGGCTCAGCGCAAAGGACATCGAACATCCAAACAGCCCGAAGGACGGTCGCAATAATTGCCGAATTTCACCAACCGCCGCACCCAGGCCGGAAAATCCCAACGACGGCCAAAGCCGTTTTCCGAGCCCCCAAAACACAGCGAGAATCAAGATTGAGCCGACCGCATCGAGCGCCGCGACGCCCATTGGGCTGACGCCGAGCACCAGGGCCGCCAACATCACCCCATATTGGCCCATTAGAGCGAAATTATAGAGCGTCAGGCCCCGCGCGTTCACCCCTTGGGCCCGGAAAATGCCAAGAACCAATCCGGTGATCTGATTGGCCGCCAGCTTGACCAGAAACCAGGCCAGGACGATCCATGCGCTTGTATGGCTCAGCTTTGAGAGATTGAGCCATTGCTCGAACGGCAAAAACCATAGGGTCAGAGCCACCATCGACGATCCAGCAACGAAAATCACCACGAGAAACACCAGGGCCGCTTGAAATACCTTGAGGGCGCCCGCCGGATCATCGCCGCTGGCGCGAATCGACATTTCGTTCTGGGCGACACCGCTGAACCCCACATCGCTCAACATCAGATAAGTCGGGATCGTGGTCAGGATCAACCATTCGCCGTACAGATCAGTTCCCCAAAACGCGAGGAACAACGGCAAACCGATCAGATGCATTAGCGTCGTGTTCACCCGCGCGAAGCCGTTGGCGAGAATGCTCAGCCCGAAGCGTCGACCAGCGCCGCTGCTCATGACGCCTCAACACCCTGAAGCCCAAGGCCATGGCGATAATGGGTAATCGCCCGCGCGCCATAATCCGACCAGGCGAAATTGCTTTCGACCCGCGCTCGCGCCGCATCAGCCATCGCCGCGCGGGCCTCTGGATTGTCATGGCAGAACAGGATTTTTTCCTTCAACGCCTCAACATCGCGGATCGGCACCACGAAGCCTTGCTCACCCTCGGTGATCAGATCAGCGCCGCCGCTGTTGGTCGTACAGATCAGCGGCAGGCCAGAGGCCATCGCCTGCACTTGAACCATCGCCAGCCCCTCCTCGATCGAGGGCATGCAGAACACCGAGCCAAGTCGGTAATACGCGTGCAGGTCGAACTCGCGGAACGGTCCGACATGGCGGATATTATCGGCTGCATAGCGCGCCAGCAGGGGCTCGGTCTCGGCCTGCCGGCTGCCGATCAGCAATAGCTCACTGTTCGGCAAGGCTAGCTCGCTGAACGCCCGCAGGAGATAGGCCAGACCCTTGCGGATCGACAGCGCCCCACAGAACACCACACGGAAAACATCGTCGGGCTTCTCGCGCCGGGGGAAATGCTCAAGGTCAACGCCTTAGGGATTGACCAAAAGTTTGTCGGCGGAAAACCCGCGCTCAATGAAACTTCGACGGACGAATTCCGACGGCACGCAGACATGGTCCGCCGTCTCGTACTCAATCAACTCCCGCTCGGTGATGCCGGGGTGGTGGCCCTCGTACGTCAAACCGTTCAGAGCGTATTCCTCGGCAATCAACTCTTGCTGATAGAGCATGTGCGAGGAGCCGCGCTCCAGAAACGTCGTCATGCCCAGCGCTTTGGCGCGGCGCAGAGAGCGCAGGGAACTGCCGCTCCAGCCAACAAACACCGAACTGCTCTCGGTAAGGCGGCGGGCGACGTTCCAATCGAAGGCGGTGAAATTCTGGTAGGTAATGTCGTGAAGCCGTCGCAAGGGCGCCGGCAATTTGCGCCAAGCCCGCGCCGCCAGCTCGTGAATCAGCAACGAGCGAATATGCGCCGGATCGACGCCATATTTGACGGTCTCGAACACCGGATAGCTGGTGATCAAACGGTCAAGATACCCGGCATCCTGCAGCGAGCGGGCCAGATAAAACGCATGAAACCGACCAAGCACCGATATCGTCGCCTTCAGCGCGGGCAAGCCTTGATCTTGATCCACAACGCTCATCGACAGGCATCCGAGCGGGTAAAATCCAGCGACACAATGCGCAGAAAAGCGAGCGAGCAGAAATTCGCCAGCAATCGGTCGACGGGCGCCAAATCATCCCGCAGCACCATTGCCGGCGTGTCGCCAAACAGGCTGGCGGTCTTGGCTGCATCCAGCCTTTCCCAATGCCGCGCGACCGTGCTTGGCGAGGTCAGCTTGTCAAACCCACTCGATCGTTTTCGGGCGACGACACCATAATGCATGCGCCTGTGTCCGCTCCCCACACCCTGGCGCCGCCAGATTTCGACAACCGCGAAATCCCGACGCAAAGTCTCCACGAGGCTTGCGAGAAACCGTGGCCTGCCTGGAGCATCGATCAGATTGACCAGATAGAGGCCATCATCGCGCAGCCTGTCCAGCACCAGCTGGTGAAACTCCCGCGTCACCAGATGCGCCGGCATCGTCAGGCCGGTATAGGCGTCATTATATATCACACCGAACCGCGCATCAGCCGGCAGATCGCGAAACCCGGCGCGCCCATCTCCGTGGAACACCCGAAGCGGGGGCTCCACCGTGACCGCAAATCGCTCGGTCGCGAATGCGGTGACCGCCGGATCAATTTCCAACACCCAGAGCCGTTCCGTTAACTGCGATCGGCGCCAGAGCTCAGGCAGGGTCAATCCGCCGCCGCCGATGAACAAGGCGGACAACCCCTCAAGGCCGCCGCGCTCGCGCCGGACCAGAGTGTCGACGAAATCATGGCTCTCGATAAACAGCCGGTTGCTTCCGTCCAGCGCCTCGACGCTGTGTAGCCAGCCATCAATTCGCAACCCACGGCTTTGGAAGCCGGTGATCGCCGTCGTCTCCATCCTTTTCAAGCAGTAATACTGGCTCTCGACATCACAAATGGGACGCGCAACCACCAGAGACAGACCAATCGCCAACCCCAGAATCACAGCACCGCCAAGGAGGCGGCGGCGATCTCCACCGGCGCGCCACCAAACCAATCCGCCAAGCGTGGCTTGAAGCAAGGCGACCAGCGTCAACGTCCCGGCAGCGCCGAGCATCGGGATCAGCGCATAACCGGTGCCTAAAACACCGACAATGGCCCCGGCAGCCGAAACCGCGAACATCCGCGCCAGGATCCTGCCTC
>JAQBUJ010000432.1 GCA_027623845.1 Pseudomonadota bacterium | reverse complement strand
ACATAATGGTTTCTGTTCTCGATGGCCCAATGGCCACGGATGGCGGCGGCCCACGCGGTAGCGGGGAGATCCGAGGCACACTTTTGGGGGTTAGGAGGTTCTCATATGGAGAATCTCGGTGGATAATCTCGGTCAAACCGACGGCATCCAGAAGAAGGTGGACGAGGTCTGTGTCCGGAACCCAATCCGCCATGTCCACCGGCAGAAGAAACCGCTGCCTACGATCTGGTTCTCAGTAAAAATTAGCCATCTCCCCCCTTCAAATTGCCTGTCCCAAGGGAATCAGGACCCCGTCAGTGGGGCAAGCGGAGATCGTCGGTGGAAACGGTGATTCTGTAACAGCCTCTGTTACTTCGGATTTTCAACCGTTCTTCGAGCCTCGGGGAACGTCCAGTATGTGTTCCAGGCGAATTCATTGCCAAAATAGATTGCCGTATCGGTCACGAAATTTCCGAGCATGAAGCTGGTTGCGCCAACTACGCCGCCACCGGCGATGAAACCCAGACCAAAATTGCGAGCGGAATTAAGAAGAGGGAATACAGCCTCGTTTTTAATTGCCTTGATCAAATTTTCCTAACCCTGATCGAGAACCGTCGCTTGGCTATTCGAAAGACCAACTTGTTGCCCAATAAGTGCGGTTCCGGTCTTTGCTGCGGCAATTTTCCCATCTAGTTGCTTGAAATAGTCATAGGAAAAGTAGAGCGCGGCCGAAGATGCCGCGTTGGCGACTAAGAAGGTAGTACCGGTAAACGTCGCGGAGCCAAGAAACACTCCGAATAGAGCCAGATCTGTTATGTTTGCGGTGATCTGGAAAGTTACCGCCTTCATGATCGAGCGTTGCCAACCTGACGTGGCGTCATTCTCCGTTGGAACGAAACCCTGAGCGTGAACGGGGCCGGGATTCAACGACATAGTCACCACCATCAATGTGACGAATATCGCTTTCTTGAGCCATGATGTCGGTGCTTCGAACAAATTCATGCGCCCATTTTTATCCCAAAAGAGCCTGTTGCTGAATGAGTCTGGATTGACGGCATGAAGCAGCTACTCGGTGATTTTGCCCTCGGACGGCATTTTCCTCAGCCAATTGCTTCAGTTCAAGAGCTATTTTCCACCCTTTCTTCCTCTGCGGGTGGTGTCGCGTAGTTGGTGGAAATTCTCTGGCGGCGATCTCCGAGCAGATGATTGTTGGCCGTGTCAGGCGGCGAGGTCAAGCGTGGCTGGTTGGATTGGCTGAGCCAAGGTCTCCCATCCATTGACCTTTCGCATTTGGATTTGTCCGGACGCCAACAAAGCCCAGAGCAGCATCGCCACGGTATCGGGGCTCGGCAGAACGGTCTGGGTTTTGATCCGTCGTCTGAACTCCTCGTTGAGGCGTTCGATAGCGTTGGTCGTGCGCGTCGATTTCCACTGCGTGGGATCCAAGCGGGTGAAACTGAACAGTCGATCTCCAGCTTCCTCCAGGCTGTCGGCGACGGCTTTGCACTTCAGACGCCATTTGCGCAGGAACGCCTTGCGCCGCATCTCGACTTCCTTTGCGGTCTTTGCATAGATCATGTCGCGGTAATCTTCGCTCAGCTCATCATGCAAGGTAGACCGACGCTATCAGCGCTTCAGCCTTCTTTGTCAGTCGCTGGTAACGCTTACGCCAGTTGTCACCGATCCGCTCATGCCGGTCGACAATCAAGGTGTCTATGTCGAGCTGGCCCAGCCGTGCCGCCACCGCTAGGCCGGCCTGACCACCGCCAACGACGATGACCGTGGGATCGCGATCCGCATAACCGGAGACGGCGTTGCGCATATCCAACCAGTTGTCGCCGCCGAAACTGCGCGAGTAGTTCTCGCCCGAGGGACGGCGGTCGCCGGTGGGCTCCTCGAAGCCCTTCAATTCATCAAGATTTGTGATCAGCGTCCAGGCCAGCATCCCGCCTTTCCCGTCTGGGACCAATCGCAGCACCCCACTGCAACGCCCAGCCTCGGTCTCGAAGGCAATGAGAGATTCCAGCGTGTCGGTCCCAGCCCGGGTAACCCAGCGTGGGGGTGTCCGGTCCGCGGCGATCTGGAACCCTCTGGGCTTGGTCAAAGCGGCTTCCTGGATCAAAGCCTCGGCGACGGCTGTCCGCTCGACGGTGGTGCGTAGATGCCAGCTCAGTGCCACCACGTCGCGCCAGATGCCGTCCGCCTGGAACAAGCCGGCAAGGGCCGTGGCATCCCGGCTCGCCAAGGCGGCCTCGAAACCGAAGAGCCATTGGGCCAAGGCTTGCTCGGCCTCGATTTCGCTCGGCCGCCAGTTGTCGTCATTGACCATGGGTCTTCCTCCGCCGGATCGGGACGCACGGTAAACGCGGTCTCGGACTGTGACTTGTCTGACATCAGCGCCTGTGGGACAGATTAGGTGCTTTGCGTAACGTTGTTCTGACAACGCCGTAGTCAGAGCTTGGGTCTGGGGCCGAAGACGCGTCCCGCCGCCGGTCGCCCCCCGACCCTGTCGACGTAGGCGTGCAGGTGGGTCAACCGGCTGTCGGCCCGCAGCTCCCTGTCGGCGTTGGAGAAAAACCGGTAGAGGCAGTAGAAGCGGATGTCCGCGAGAGAGAAGCGCGACTCGCCGGTGCCACTACCGCCGGTTTTGCATAGGTACTCCCGCCCGTCCGCCGCCAGTTGAGCGTCCAGGAAGGCGAAACCCGCCCGCATCTGCTCCAAAGAAGGCGCCCTCAAGGAGGCATGCACCTGGCCCGGGCGGGTCTCGCGATAAAACTCGACGGCGTGAGCGGCGTGGCGCGCTCGTTCCATGGGGCCCAAGACCTTACTCTCCAGCCGGATCAGCCACATCTGGGTCTCGGCACGCTCCTCGGGCGTGGTTCCCAGCAGCGGCGTTCCGGCCGCTTCGCCGGCCGCCGCCACCACCACGGTCTCGTCGAGGTAACGGCAAATCGCGACACTTTCAGAGATACATAAGCCACCATCGGTGACGAGCCACGGGATCTCGCCCAGCGGATTCATGGCCAGCATGTCCGAGGTCCGATTCTCTCGCTGGCGCACGTCGAGCTGCACGCGCTCCGCACACGCCTCCGTGCCGGTCTCGGCCTGGTAAAGGTGAACGACGTCGGGGTTTGGGAGGCCGGTGCCAGTGTAAAGTCGCATCTGCTGAGTGCCTCCGTGTGTCGTGGTTCGAAGGCTAAGTTCAGAGTCACCTTTGTGCGTCGTCGTAGCAGTCGGGGCCGTTGGCGAAAATGGAGTTGGTCACAGCCAGGCGCGGCAACGCCATTCCTCGGGCGTTGATGGCATCTTCGACCCTCATTGTCGTGCGGAGCTTCCAGGCGATCATCGATCGCGAGAAGTCATCCAGGACCGTGGACAGTCAGCGCCAGCCCCAAGTTCTCACTCTTTTATAGGGGGTTGAGGTCGAGAAAAGACGAGCTCATTCCCTGCTGAGGCGATCGCGTCGAGAGTATAGCCACCGGCATTGAAATCCTTCAAGCCATCAGCCCGGTCCACACGGTTTTCCATGATCCAGCGGGCCATCGCACCGCGTGCATGCTTGGCGTAATACATGAGAGAACGGGCCTTGCCATCCTTCACGTTCAGGAACTTCGCCCCGATCACCGTCCGTCCAAGCGCTTTGGCGTCCACAGCCTTGAAATATTCGTTTGAGGCGAGATTGACCACGGTTGTGTCGGCATGATCGGCGAGGTCTGCGTTCAGTCGGTCGGCGATGCGTGCACCCCAGAAATCATAGAGGGATTTCCCGCGACCGTTCGCCATCCTGGTGCCCATCTCAAGGCGATAAGGCTGGATTGCATCCATCGGACGCAAGACGCCGTAAAGGCCTGAGAGAATCCGCAAATGATCCTGCGCATAGGAGAGCGCCTCCTCGGAGAGGCTATCAGCCTCCAGTCCCTGATCCACCC
>JAQBUJ010000431.1 GCA_027623845.1 Pseudomonadota bacterium | reverse complement strand
TGTTCCCAACACGAGCCGGACGCGCCCTCAGCCGCGATGCGCTCGAACGCCGGCTGGCCGGATATGTCGTCTACGCGACCGCCCGATGCCCATCCCTGGCGCGCAAGCGGGTGACTATGCATGTGCTGCGGCATTCCGCGGCCATGCGCCTACTGCGGGCCGGCATCGACACATCCGTGATCGCACTCTGGCTCGGTCACGAACAGATCGAAACGACCCAGATCTACCTGCATGCGGACCTACAGATCAAGGAACGTGCCCTCGAAAGGACAGCCCCGATCACGACGAAACCCGGCCGCTTCCGGCCAAACGACAAACTCCTCGCCTTCCTCGAGGCCCTCTGATTATGCCGACCCCTTCGCAGCGGTCCCCACCAGAAACAATGGCTTAAAGACCTACCTCGGCATAATCTGGACATCGGCATAATGTGGTTGCCCCTCGGCGAAGCGGCGATGACCGAGGGTCGAGAGCACCGCGTCATAAAAACGCCGCGCCCCGTCCATGTCATTGGTCCCAACCGTCACATGACTGAACATCGCATCCATCCTTTGACCCACTTTCTTGGGCCACATCAACAAACGTCTCAAATCCCGAAGATCCTTGCACGGTTCGCCGGCAAAGGCATCCCGCAGCATCGAACACGAAAACCACAGGCCACAAATCCGCCAACCTGCTAAGCTGATGGCCCGTCCGCAGCCCATCCGGAGGCCAGCCATGACCATCGCAACCCCAAACTCAGCCGGTTGGCGCGACCACCCTCGTTATCCCGACCCGGCGATCGAAATTCTTGATCCCCGGTTCGAAAAATACCGCATTTTCAGCGCCGCGGTGGAGCGGCTGTATACCGGATGCCGCTGGTCCGAGGGGCCGGTGTATTTCGCCGATGGCCGCTATCTGTTGTGGTCCGACATTCCCAATCAGCGAATTCTGAAATGGGAAGAAGAGACCGGCGCGGTCAGCATCTATCGCAAGCCGACGAATTGGGGCAACGGCAACACCCGTGATCGGCTGGGCCGGCTGGTTACCTGCGAACATGGTCGCCGGGTCACCCGAACCGAGATCGACGGCTCGATCACCGTGCTCGCCGATAGCTGGCAGGGCAAGAAGCTGAACTCACCCAATGACGTGGTGGTGAAGTCCGACGGCTCGATCTGGTTCACCGACCCGATCTTCGGCATTCTCGGCAACTATGAGGGCGTGAAGAGCGAGCCGGAGATCGACCAATACGTGTTCCGCATCGACGGCCAAACCAACGCGATGAGCATTGTCGCCGAGGGCGTGCTCGGGCCGAACGGCCTGTGCTTCAACCCGGACGAGACGATCCTCTATGTCGTTGAATCCCGCGGCGAGCCGAACCGCAAGATCCTGGCCTATGACATCGCCTCGGACGGGGTGACCTTATCGAACAAGCGGGTGCATATCGATGCCGGGCCGGACGGCACGCCGGACGGGATGCGCTGCGATGTCGACGGCAATCTGTGGTGCGGCTGGGGCATGGGCAGCGCCGCGCTTGACGGGGTGAATGTCTACGCCGCCGATGGCGACAAGATCGGCCGCATCGCCTTGCCGGAACGCTGCGCCAATGTCTGTTTCGGCGGTCCGATGCGCAACCGGTTATTCATGGCCGCCAGCCAGTCGCTGTATGCGGTCTATGTCAACACCCAGGGCGTTAAGGGCGGGTAAGCCGGATCACCCCGCCTTCGGCCCCTTTGGGTTCAGCCCGAAGATTTTCGCGGCGTTGAGGCCGAGGATGTTGCGCTTTGATTGCTCGGTCAGGAACGGCAGGTCGTGGATCACGCTTGGCGTGTCGAAATCGAAATGCGGCCAATCCGAGGAATACAGCAGCTGGCTATCGGCGTTGATCATCTCGAAGGTGCATTCCAGCGCCCTCATGTTGCTCTTCTCCATCGGCTGGCAGGTGTACCAGCAATTCTCCCGCATATAGTCGCTGGGCATCTTCTTCAGCAGCGGCGCCTCCGACTGACGCATCAGATATTGATCATCCAGACGCTGCATCAGGAACGGCACCCAGGCGAGGCCGCTTTCCACCCAAAGCGTCTTCAGCTTGGGGAAACGCTCCGGAATGCCATTCAAAACCCAGTTGGTCATATGCACGATGTTGCACCAGGTGAAGCCCAGGGAGTGCATGCCGAGGAAGGTGTTGCAGGTCGCCAGCGACGGGTCCTGCCAGTGATAGCCGGCATGGAAGGCGATCGGTTTGCCGCTTTCCTCGATCGCCCGATACAGCTTCATATACTCGTTGGCATGCACCGGCTTGTAGCGGGTTGAGGTGACGCAGAAGCCGATCACGTTGGGATTGTCGGCATATTTCTCGACCATCTTCAGCGCCTCGTCGGGGGTGTTGAACGGCAACACCACTAGGGTGACGATCCCTGGCTCTCCGGGCAGAATCCGCTCGGTCAGCCAGCGGTTATAGGCCTGGCAAAGAAACACCTCCATATCGGTCTGCGGGTGCATGCCGAGAAACAGCATCGGGGTCGGGAACAACACCATGTAGTCGACCGCCAGGCCATGCATTGCCCGGCGGGTCAGCACCACGTCCCGGTGCACGTCGGTCTCCTCGACTTTTTCGCGCTGGCTCGACTGATGCGGGATCCGGCCGCCAACGTCCTGATAGCGCAAGCCAAGATCGCCGTTCAAGCCGTAGGGCGGCGCGCCGACGCGCTCTTTTTGGTACATGGTCGCCTGATGGCGCACCACCGGGTCCTCGATATACTCGGTGACCTCGGCCCAGCTGACGCTTTCCACGTGATGCGCGTCAACATCGACGATCAGCCAGTCGGCATAGCCCTTGCGCTCGGCATCCCGGCGCGAATGGGCGAGATAGTCCCGGGTATCGGTGTGGGTATCAATGTTCTGGACCGGATGGTCTTCGGCCTTGGTGATGGCGGCGTCCATGGCGTGCTCCCGCGAGCGGTGTTGCAGTCAGCCCTGGCCCGATGAGGGCGCCGGAGGCTGGGGGATGTGAGGTTGGGGGGTGTCATGATAATCCTCGGGTCGGCGGCGCGACCAGAGGCCGAATTCCATTGGCCCCAGGCGCAGAGCGCGCAACACCTCGGTCACTGCGGTCAACGCCTCGGTCGGCGTCACCACCTCGTCGTAATCACCCAAAACCGGGCGGAACGTCCGCGCCTCGCCGTCGGCCTTGGCGGCATAGAGCTTGACCGCGGCGGTCATCAGCTTGGCCACGGCGGCGTCCGAGATCCGGCCCACTTCGCCCTCGGCCAGAGCGTTCTCGGTCCGCTCCCAGATCATCTCGGCGGCCCGCTCCAACGCCGCATAAGGATCGTTTTCGCGCATCGGCGCACCAGCCTCCACAGGACCGGCGGCGGGGAGCCCCACGGGCGGGCCCTCAGAGGAGGACATAAACGTCTCCCGCCTCGACCTGCACGGTCACCGGGTCCAACGCCAATTCCGAGGTGCCCGGGTGCTTGCCGGTGCGAACATCAAACTCCAAACCATGCCAGGGGCAGACGATGTTCAACTTGTCCTCGTCATACAGCCGGCCATGACTTTTCATCTGATCATCGAGGTTCTCGCGGACCAGGGGATAGAGCCGGCCCTGACACACCGGGCCGCCCTGATGCGGGCAGACATTGCGCCAGGCATGAAAATCATCGCCGAGCCGGAAGACGCCGATTTCCGCGTCGCCAACCGTCACCACCCGCTTGCTGCGATCCTCGAATTCCTCGACCGCGCCAACACGGATCGTCTGCATGGTCTTGCTCTCCAAAAGTGTCAGCGAATCTTAGCCGACGCATGGCGATGGCGCCATCGCCATGTCGTGATCCGCGTTTAATGACTCTGCTTATTTGTCCGGCTGCTTCTTCATCGTGACCAGCGATAGCACCGGCAAGGACACCAGGCAGGTCAGCGCATAAAAATAAAA
>JAQBUJ010000430.1 GCA_027623845.1 Pseudomonadota bacterium | reverse complement strand
CCCGGGACAGGCCAGGGCGTCGGGCAAATGCACCTCGTTGTACCAAGTGTTCCATTCGGCCTCGACCTCAGCGTCGATTTCAGCCGTCACGATCAGCAGGCAGGCGGGATAGCGACTCATTATCATCTCCTTTTCTGGATCATCTCCTTTTCGGGGCCAAAGCCTAGAGCTTAGCGTGCCCAACTCAGATCTGGCCGGCGCTGATGCCATTGGCTCGCCTGTTCAAAGGCGAGCGCCGCCCGCAAGGCCATCGACTCGTCTTGCGCCTTGGCGTGGATCATCAACCCGACCGGCAATCCACCCGGGTTAAAACCGCACGGCAGACTGACCGCGCAAAGCCCAAGCAAATTACCCATGAGCGTGTTGCGTGAGTAGCGGGTGTTCCAATGCTGATAGCTCTCGGCGCTGGCGTCGACCTCGGCCAGGGGCCGCGCGGCGCTTGGGCTGGTCGCGGCGATGAACACGTCGATATCACGCAGGGCATGATCGGCCTGGGCCGCCAGCTTGGCGCTGGCCCGGCGGGCGCGCAAATAGTCCACCGCTGAGGCGTTGCGCCCCTCGGCCAGGCGAAACGCCAGGGTCTCGTCATAGGAGCCGAAATTCGGCAGCAGTTCCTCATGCGCCAAAGCCCCCTCGACGCTGCTGATCAACAACCGTGGATTGGCCGCCAGGGCCTGTGTCGCCTCGCTCAGCGGGATCCGCGTCACTTGGGCGCCGAGATCGGCGAAAACCCCGATCGCAACGTCGATCGCAGCAGCGACATCCGGGTCCAGGTCCTCAACGAACACCCCCTCGGCCAAGCCGATGCGTAAGCCCCGCGCGCCATCGCCAAGACCAGCCAGAACGTCCTGAGGCCGGGCGGTTAAGCTCATCGCATCCCGCGGGTCAGCGCCGTGCAAGGCCTGATAAACCAGAGCGGCATCCTCGACCGAGCGGGTCAGCGGACCTACCGAATCCAGCAGATCGCTGATTGGGAAAACCCCGGCCCGACTCACCTGGCACACCGTCGGTTTCAACCCGACCGTTCCACACAAGCCGGCGGGGATGCGCACCGAACCACCGGTATCGGTGCCAAGCGCGATCGGCACGATCCCGGCAGCGACCGCCACCGCCGAACCACTGCTGGAAACGCCGGGCACGTGATGCACCTCGGCCCAGGGATTGTGCGGCGTGCCTTGATCACGATTGACCCCGGGGGCGCCGAGGGCGAACTGCACCGTGCGGGTTTTCCCCAGCAGCACCATCCCGGCCCGCCGCAACCGGTCGACGACGGTCGCGTCCTGGACCGCGATATTGTCCAGCAACGCATTTGATCCGGCGGTGGTCGCAAGGCCTCGAACGTCGATGATGTCCTTCGCCGCAAACGGGATACCGTGCAGCGGGCCCGCGTCATAACCGGAGCGCAACGCCAACTCCGACGCCCGCGCCGCATCCAGAGCCATCGCACGGGGAATCAATTGCAACGCCCCAAGCGCCGGGTTCAGGGCCTCGGCCCGGTCCAATAAGTGTTCCATCAGGGTCACCGGCGACAGCGATCCGTCATGAATGCGCCGCGACAGAGCGCTGACGGTCAACCAATGCAGGGGGGTATCAGACATCACGTAACCTCCTCGGCCAGTTTATCGCGCCAACCCCGTTTACCGCGCCAACAGGGCGATCAATGTTCCGGCTTATCCAGGCGCACCCCGGTGAAATTCTCGAATACTTCAATCAAGCCCCACATCTCGTGCAACTGTAGGCCCTTGGCGTCCCCGGCCAGCCATGCCTGGGTGGCGGCGCCGCCCATGATCATCGGAAAACCGAGCGAACGGGCGAGATCTGACGCCAGTCGAACGTCCTTGCTCACGGTTTGCAGACCCTGGGTCGGCCCATCGCCTGGCTTCGGCTTGGCCGGCGTGTCGAGGATACGGTCCGCGACGTTGTTGAAGATCGTGCTGCCGCCGCTGCTGACCTTGACCACATCGCGAATGATTTCCGGGGTGAGGCCGGCCTTGACGCCGAGCAATATCCCCTCCATCGCAGCGGCTGCATTCGACGCCATGATCAGGTTATTAATCAGTTTGATGGTCGCCCCCGATCCGATGGGGCCGACATGAAAGACGTTCCCGCCAAACGCCTCCAGCACCGGTCGCGCCAACTCGAACGTGGCCGCATCACCGCCGACCATCACCGTGAGCGTGCCGTCCAGCCTTTGCGGACCGCTGCCGCTGACCGGGGCGTCCAGAACGCCGATACCCTTTTCGGCGCCGGCGCTGGCCACCCGCCGGATCACGTCCGGCGAGATGGTGCTGGTATCAATGTAAACGTCACCTTGTTTGGCGCCGGCCAGCACCCCGTTCGGGCCGAGGGCGACATCCCCGCTGGCGGCGTTCGACGGCAGCGAGGCAATCACGATATCCGAGGCTTCGGCGACCTCGGCCGGGGTCTTGGCCGACGCAGCGCCGGCGCTGACCAGCGCCGCGACCTGCTCCGGGCGCAGATCGGCGACGGTCAATTCAAAACCGGCGCGCAGAATGCACTCGGCGACCGGTTTGCCCATGCCGCCAAGGCCAATCATTCCGACCTTCATCCGCATACCTCCAAAACCTGATTTTCATTGCCCAACGGGCTGCCCACTCCGCCGGGGCAAGCGACACCGGAAATTCGGTGCACGAAATTGCTGATCGCGTCGCAATAACCAAAGCCCGGCCCCGCCGAAGCGGGCCCGATCTCTGGACAGTCAGGTTAATCTAGATAGGTGCCCTTCAACTTCTGGGCGTCGCCCCAATGCTTGTATTTAGCCCGGAACGCCAGATAGCTGTCGGCGAATTCCTTGAAGGTCGGGTCGTTCGCCGACTCTTCGATAAGAACCTCTTTCCAGGCTTTCTCGAAGACCGCCAGTTGTTCGTCCTTCCAGCGATGCCTGATCACACCATATTTATCGCCCATCTCAAGCAAAGCGTCGGGGTTTAAGGCCTCGCTCTCGGCATAGGTATAGATCAGTTGCTGTCCCAGCGCGGCATCGATCATGTCTTTGTAGGACTGTTTCAATCCGTTGAACTCGGTCTTGTTGACCAACAACTCGCCAACCGAAACCTGTTGATGCCATCCCGGGAAATAGTTGTGCTTGGCGATCTGATAGAAACCATAGCCGATGTCGATCGTCGGCATCGAGAACTCGGCGGCCTGAATCACGCCGCGTTCCAGCGCCGGATAAATGTCGCCACCGGCCAGCAACTGGACCGAGACACCGATCTTGGCCAAAGCGCGACCGCCGAGGCCGAAGAACCGCATCTTCAAGCCCTTCATCTGTTCGAGATCCGTTACCTCGAACTTGAACCAGCCGGAGGTTTCCGGGCCGATCGCGAAGGAGTCGAAACCAATGAGGTCATGCTTGTCATAGATTTTGTCACGGATCTCGTTGCCGCCACCGAACCATTTCCAAGCCATGTATTCACCGATACCAGGGCCGAAAGGCACCGTGGTCGCGAAGGCAAGGCCAGGATATCTGCCGGCGTGATAGCCGGGGCTGGTCCAGCAAGATTCGATCGCTCCCTTGGAGACCGCATCGAAACACTCAAGCGCCGGCACCAGGGCGCCCGGCTCAAAGAACTTAATGATAAATTTACCCTCCGACATACTTTTAACTTTGTCGGCGAAACGGAGACCGCTCGGGCCAAGATGCGCAAGCTTGCCGCCAAAGGCGCTCTGCATCTTCCATTTTACCTTCTGGGCATCAGCCTGGACCGGCAGCGTCATCACTACGGCAATACCCGCCATGGCTAGAAGGGCAGGCTTAATGAGATGTTTGATGTTCATTGGTTACTCCTCCGTTAGCGGATGCCGTCGCCTGGATGCGACAACGGTTAATCTGGGATTCTCCATATGGGGTCCTCCCAACCCAAAAAGTGTGCCTCGGATCGGCATCATATGCAATCAG
>JAQBUJ010000429.1 GCA_027623845.1 Pseudomonadota bacterium | reverse complement strand
GCATCGATATGGGGCGTCTGGATATACGGGTGGCCATAGCAGGACAAATAATCCGCCCGCAGCTGGTCGCACATAATGAACAGGATGTTCTTGACGGGGTCCATGGCGTGTCTCGCAGCTTACCAATGATACAGCAGCGGAAAGTCGATCACGACGGAAAGCCAGTGTCGAGGTGCGGCGCGGTGTTTTCCGGTGATTAGTTGATCCATCTCAAGTCGCGCGCTGGTCGGCGCTTCTATGGTCCTCCAACGACGAGCACATTCGCTGCCGCAAACCGGGAGACGATCATGACGGCGATCATCGATCAACTTGAGCATGACCACCGCAATCTCGCAGGACTTTTGCAAATCCTCGAGACCGAACTGGATACACTTGAGCGCATCGAGGCCCCGGATTACCCGCTGATGAACATGGTTCTCGACTATCTGCTGACCTATCCGGATCTGGTGCATCACCCCAAAGAGGATCTGATCTATCGATCATTGTTGAAACGACGGCCGGAACTGCGGGACAGATTGGATGATCTGGAGGTCGAGCATCAAGTTCTGTCCAGTATGACCCTCGAATTCGCCGATGGATTGCGCCGCGTCGTCAACGGCGTAACGGTTGGCCGGAGTTGGCTCATCGAAACCGGGCGCACCTTCGTTGATACCTACCGCCGACACATGAAGAGTGAGAATGCCGGCGTGTTCCTTCTGGCCCGTGAACACTTAACCGCCGAGGACCTGGAACTGGCTGCGGCTGATTTCCACCCCATTGCCGACCCATTGTTCGGCGGCGCTACCGAGGCGCGTTTCGCCCGGCTGCTGACATCGATTGAAATCGCCGCCGGCCTATCCTGAAGCCGGACCCGGCGATGGCTAAACCGGGGCCGACTGTTCCGCCATCCGTCGCAGTTCGGCCTTCTGGATCTTGGTGCCGTTCGGGCTCGGCGTGCTTGGAAAGACATCGATCGGGATGACCCGGACCGGCACCTTGAAGCCAGCCAGGGATTGCCGGCAATGATCGATCAGCGCCGCCTCGTCGATTACCGCGCCGGCCTCGGGGATAACAAAAGCCACCGGCCTGTTGCCGCGATCAGTGGCGATGGCGACGGTCTGGGCGTCGGCGACGGTGTGGTGCGCACATAGATGGGTCTCAATTTCCAGCGGATTGACCAGAAATCCACCCAGTCGCAGCACGTCCCCCATACGCCCGAGATAGGTGAAGGCGCCGTCCGCCTGCGTCGTTCCGAGGTCACCGGTCTTGAAATATCCATCCTCGGTCATCGCCTTGGCCGTCGCCTCGGCGTTGCCGTAGTAACCAGCGAACATGTTCGGGGTCCAAATCTCCAATTCCCCCTCCCGGTCGTCGCCCAACACGGCGCCGGAATCCGGATCGCGGACCCGAACCTTGGCGTCGCTACAGACCGGCAGGCCGCCGCCCACGGTGCGAATTTCCGCCGGCTCGTCCTTCCGGCGCAATGAAAAGAACGAGAAAACCTCGCTCATACCGAACGGGCCGAGCAGCGGAAAGCCGCGCTGGTAGGCGGTCACGTAAAACTCGGCAAGCGCCGAATTGAAGCTGGCATAGGGGCAGAACCGCAACGCCGGATAGGGCTCCTCGGCCCCGCCGGTTAGCCTGTCACCCTCGGCGAGGAGCCGGTTGAACATGTCATCGCCGCCGGCGACATGGGTGACCGCGTGGCGCAACATCAACCCAGCGGTTTCGCTTGCCTCGAACATCACCGGGATCACCGTCGGCGCGCCGGCGCGCCGCGTCGCCAGCAGATAGATGAACCCGAACACCCCGCAGAAAGGCAAGGATTGCAGCACCATCGTGCCAGGGCTCGAAAGCTGTAACACCCGCGCCACATCGCCGGCATGGCGCACCACTTGCTGTTGGTTATGGAGGACCAATTTCGGCAGGTTGGTGGTTCCGGAAGTCATGAAGACGACACAGCCGCTATCCGGGCCGCCTAAATCATCGACCATCGGCTCCGCCGCCGCCAATTCAGCGTATTGAGTGACCCGCAGGCCTTCCGCCAGCACCGGTTCGCCGCCGACCTGAACCGCGCCGGACAATCCCGCCAACAACACCGGATCGATATCGTTCAAGATCTCCAGGTGGTCGGCGCGTCCGAGGCGGGGCACGAAAGCCAAGATCTTGGGCCGCGAGCGCCGCAGGACATCTTCGATTTCAGTTCGGCGATAGCGCGTGTTCATCCCCACCCCGATCGCCCCCAACCGGGCGCAAGCGCCGAAAAGACAGAGATAGGCCCGGAGGTTGGGCAGCCAGAGTCCGACGCGATCGCCCGGCCCGACGCCCAAAGCCCGAAGCCCGGACGCCACCCGCCAGACTTCCTGGTCCAATTCCGCATAGCTCAAATCGCCATCGGGGCAGTGAATCAGCGTGTCTCCGGCCGTCGCCGCCGCATGGCTCAAAAGCGCCGAAATCGTCCGCATACTCAGGTCCTGTTCCATAATCCAACCGGTCAATAGGTCACCGCATCGACGCGAAGCTCAGCGGCGAGCTTGCCCTCGGCATTGATCGCCCGCAGCACATCCGGCGCGCCGGTAATTTGATCCTCGGTATTCGGGCTGGCCCAAAGCCTCACGGTGTCGTCCCAATGCACCGGTCGGGCGAACCGGGCGGTCACATCGAACGTCTGTGGCGGGCGGTCCCGGGCCAAAGCGCCCATCATCCAGATCATCGTTTGAATACCCTGCGAAATCGGCGCCCGATAGCCATAGCGCTTGGCGAAATCCGGTTCGAAATGGATGAGATTGCCGACATCCTCAGAGAACGCCATCACATCTTTCGGGCGCATGGTCTTGCCGTCCAGCAAGGTCAATCCCTGTCGTGGGTCTTCATCCTTGCGCCGGGTTCCTCGACTGGCGCCCATTTTCGCCGGATCGGGCTTCAGGCGGAACATCTCCGCCGTCACCACGATATCGCCGTCGGCGCGCAAAAACTCGAATTTCTGGACGATCCGGCGACCGCGCGGATCCGCCTCGTCGGAGGCGATCCAACCGCGCTGAACCAAACGCTCGTCAATCATCGCAGGCCGGTGCAAGGCGAACCGTTGGGCCATATGAACCATGCCATCAAGCACCACGCCGCCAGCGGTCATCGCCTTGAAGCAATCCTGGCCAAATAACCCGGTCTCGACGGTATCGCCGTACAGCGCCGGATCGACACCGCAGGCCCGCAGCTTGCGCGCCTGATACTCTGCCGTGCGCTGGGCGATACGCTCGGGAAAGACAGTCAGGGTTTCATCGGCGCGGTCACCGTCATCCATGGGTTCATTCTCCAGAAGGCGAATGCTGCATTCTAGAATCTCCGGTGAATCAGAACACGGGCTGTTTGAGGCCGAGGCGATTCAGCATAACTCTGGCATGCAGGATCGCCGTTACGTCTCCAGCCAGGCCCGTTGCCAGGGCGGTAGGACGAAGGACGCCTGGTGAATATCCGCATCGTAATGCCGGCCTTGATGGCCCCGGACCGGATGCCGCAGCGACACGCCATCGCGGCTATAAAGGAAAAATCCAAAATCAGCGCCGGGATAGAATGGCACATTAGCCCGGTAAATTTCGATATGCGGCAACAGGCCGGTGCGTCGCATGACCGACACCAGATTTTCGCCGCCGGCGCTCTCTTCCTGAAGGAAGTGGCCGCCGCTCACCGAAAGAAACAGGCTGTCTGAGTCGAGGATCACGCCGGTTGGCGAGACCAGCTCCACCAATTCAGTGAAAAAACCCTCGGTGAACAGATTGGCCGATGGCCCCACCGGCTCGGTCAGATCGAGAACGATAAGGTCATAGGTCTCGCCAGCTTGACGCGCCCGGCTGACGAAGCCCGCCGCGTCCTCGACCGCCAGCGTCACCCTTGGATCATCGTAATTTCCCTGGACCCCGAGAAACTGGTTGGACAGTTCAATC
>JAQBUJ010000428.1 GCA_027623845.1 Pseudomonadota bacterium | reverse complement strand
CCTACCCGCCGGAACCTTTCCCTGAACGACGCAGGGTCTTTTTCGCGGCGGTATTCACGAAATCGCAGACTAGCATCGGGCCTGTCGGGCGAGATACCGCGCCCCGGTGAAATCATGCTGAGGATTGTCGCAGTCTAGGGATTGTCGCTGCCCGGCGATTGTCGCGGTGTAGATCGTTCTCCCACGTTCCTGATGAGGGTCGTCGCCGGCTGGTTCCGGCCCCGCGCTTGAACTAGGCTTTGACTATGGCCGGTTGATCGGTCGCACAAGGGGGCGAAGAACCATGGGCCTATTTCCGGAAATCACCCACCATCACGCTGATCTGGGCGAGGTGATGCTGCACTATGTAACAGCGGGTGAGGGTCCGCCCGTCGTGCTGTTGCACGGTTGGCCGCAAACCTGGTGGGAGTGGCGGCACGTGATCCCGGCGCTGGCCGAAAAATACACCGTGATCGCCCCGGATATGAGAGGCCTTGGAGACAGTTCCCGGCCCCTTACCGGCTATGACAAGCGCACGGTCGCCGATGATATCTGGCGCTTGGTCCATGACGTGCTCGGCTATGACGCCTTCTTTTTGGTTGGCCATGATTGGGGTGGTCCGACGGCCTATGCATTGGCGGCGGCGCATCCCGATGCGGTGCGCCGCTTGGTGATCCTTGATGTTGTCGTGCCGGGCTGCGGCGGAGATTTCTCGCAGGGCGGGCGGCGCTGGCATCATCAATTCCACATGACGCCGGATCTGCCCGAAGCGTTGATCGAAGGCCGTGAGGACATCTACCTCGCATGGTTTTATCGTACTTTCGCGTTTCGTCCGGACGCCATCGGCGAGGATGATCTGGCGGAATACCTGCGCACGTATACCCAACCCGGCGCGATGCGGGCCGGGTTCTCTTATTATCGCGCCATCGCGCGGGACGCGGCTGATAACCAGGAGACAATCGCCAAGTTCAAACTGCCGATGCCGGTGCTGGCGATTGGCGGCGGGGTCAGTTACCCGCATGGCCGGGGCCGGGGATCGGAGCCCGAGGAATCGCTGAAGCGGGTTGCTTTGGATGTGCGCGGCGAGGTGTTCGCCGACTGCGGCCACTTCATTCCCGAGGAAGCGCCTGATTTGTTGAACCAGCGGCTATTGGCTTTTTTCGGCGAGGAAACTGGTTGATCCAGGTGTGTTGAAGCCGTTGTTTTGAGGCGATTGGCGCGATCCGGGGGGGCGGTTCGCGCCCTGCGTTTCTCAGAAATCGAGATGGAAAACCCATGCCCACAAAAGCCACCGATGTTTCGCAGACCCTGGCCGGGTTTATCGCCGGATCGCGGTACGAGGACATCCCCGAACCGGTTCGCCATGAGGCAAGGCGATCGTTGCTGAACTTCTTTGCGACCGCGTTTTCCGGGTGCCGGGACCCGGCGCTGGATATCGCCCTGGGCGCATTGTCGGAGTTTGGCGTGCCCGGTGATGCGGCCGGTGATGCGGTCGGTGATGCGGTCGGTGATGCGGTCGGTGATGCGGTCGGTGATGCGACGGTGATCGGCCGGGCCGAGCGTGTTGATCCGTTGAGCGCGGCGTTCCTGAATGCCGCCGCCGCGAATGTTTATGATTATGACGATACCCATCTGCGCACGGTGATCCATCCGGCTGCCCCGGTCGCCCCGGCGCTGCTGGCGCTGTCGGAACGCCGGACGGTTACTGGCCAGCAGATGATCCACGCGCTGGCGCTGGGCATTGAAACCGAATGCCGGATCGGTAACGCGATCTCTCCCGAGCATTACAACAGAGGCTGGCACATAACCGCGACCTGCGGCGTCTTCGGCGCGGCGATGGCGGTTGGCAAGGCGTTGGGCCTCGATGATCGGCGTTTGGTGTGGGCACTGGGTACGGCGTCGGCGCAGGCGTCCGGATCGGTCGAGACTTTGGGGTTCATGGCCAAAAGCGTTGGCGTCGGCGCCGCCGCGCGGGGCGGGCTGTTGGCGGCACTGCTCGCCGAGCGCGGTTTTGACGGCCCGGACCATCCCTTGGAGGGTGTTCGCGGGTTTCTCAACCTGACCGGCGAGGCGCCGCGGTTGGCGGAAGTGACCGAGGGGCTGGGAACCCGTTGGGAGGCGCTGAAGAATATCCACAAGCCCTATCCCTGCGGCATCGTTTTGAACGCGGTGATCGATGGATGTCTGGAATTGCGAGCCAGCGGCGCCACGCCTGTTGAGGCGATCGCATCGATTACCCTGCACGGCAACCCGTTGCTGCGCCAGCGCGCCGATCGACCGGCTGTGACGACCGGGCGTGAGGCGCAGGGCAGCGCCCAACACGCGGTGGCGGTCACTTTGCTTCAGGGTCGCGCGGGTCTTGAGCAGTTTACCGACGCGGCGGTTAATGATCCGGCGGTGCTGGCGCTCAGGCGCCGGGTGAAACTGGTCGATGATCCCAGCCGGGCGGTGCCATCGGTCCGCCTGGTGGTCGAGCGTAAGGACGGCGCGGTTGAAGAGATCGTCATCGAGCATGCTCGCGGCACCGACCAGCGACCGCTTACCGATGGGGAACTCGAGGAAAAACTGCGGATGTTGGCCGCGTCGAAAGCCCCGGATTGCACCGAGGTCGACCGGTTGATCGAGGCGGTCTGGGGGTTGGAAAAATCGGCGGACGTAAGCCAACTGCTGCCACAGGCTCGACCGCTCGGTTAGACATATGCCGCTCGGTTAGACATATGCCGCTCGGTTAGACATATGAATGCGCGTTCGCAAGGAGGGGGTGATCATGGCCATCAAGATCAGGAAATTTCTTCATGCCGGTGTGCGCATCGGACCGACCGAGGAAGACGTGGTGAAGGCGCACGATTTCTACGCCGGCCTGCTTGGTTTGCAGCACGATGGCGGTCGGCCCCATATTCCGACAATTCCAGGCTTTTGGGTCAACCTCGCGCAAGACGACACCGGCCAGCAGTTGCACATTATGGGCGCCGAGGGGATGTCCAAGGCGGCGCGTTCCGAGACACAGGACCCAAGTCGCCACCACCTAGCCTTCTCGGTCGAGGATATCGAAGCCGCCCGCGCCGAGTTGGAGCACAGGAACGTCGAATTTTGGGTTTATGAGAACCTGGTTGGCCAAGGTTCGGACCAGGTTTTCTTCGAAGATCCGTTCGGCAACATGATTGAGTTGCAACAGGCCCGGGATTGAAACCCGTCACGTCATTGTATTTTAGCGGCGCATAAGAATTTTTCATCAGCGAGTGGCAATGATCACCCCTGCGGCGGTTGAGGTTGTCCCGGCGAGCCGTTAGGGCTTCAACAGCCCATCGAGTAGCAATGCGGTCGCCGAGCCGGCCACGGATTCCATGTCCTGGGTTTTCGGATCGAACCACTGGGTCGACCAATTGAGCGCGCCGAGCAACAACATCGAGGTTTCCCGCACATTGACCTTTGCATCGATGTCGCCGGCTTCCTGGGCGCGGCGCAATAGCTCGATCCAATAATCGCCATAAGCGCGGCGCAGCTTCATGTGTTTGCGCAGCACCTCTGGCGGCGCCTGGGGAAAAACTCGAACATTGGCGGCTGTGTAATCGCCGTGCTGATGCAGCATCGAAAGATGGGTGCGGATGGCGATCGTCAGGCGGTCCCGCGCGCTGGCCTCGGCCGGCAAGGTCTCCACGGTGGTCCGAACCGCCTCAAAGACCAGGAATGTGCCGCGGTCCAGGACTTCGGTCAGGACGTCATCCTTGGATTTAAAATGATAATAAAGGCTGGCGCCGCGAATATTCGCCGCCTGGGCAATGTCGTTGACGCTGGTGTCGCTGTAGCCCTTGTGGCGAAACATCCGCGCTGCGACGTCGAGAATGCGGTCCCGCGTCTTCTCCGCCTTCACGGGTTTGGTGTGTACGAGGGTCTTTTCGTCAAGGGTCACGGGCGAATTTTCTATTGTTTGGTCGGGGTAATTCGGGACG
>JAQBUJ010000427.1 GCA_027623845.1 Pseudomonadota bacterium | reverse complement strand
CGCTTTCAGAGGCGCTTGTGGAGATCCGGACCTACGCCCCGGACGTCTTGATCGTCGCGCTTGGCCTGGACGCCTCGAAGGATGACCCATTGGCCTTCCTCTCGATCACCACCGATGGTTTCCGACGGATCGGGGCGGCGATCGCAAGCACCCGTACCCCGACCCTGCTGGTTCAGGAGGGTGGCTATATCTCCGACAGTCTGGGCGACAATCTGGCGGCGGCGCTGGGTGGTTTCGAGAATGCGCGTTAAGCGCCGAGCCGGATCAGCCAAGCCGGTCGTCAATCTCGATTATCGGATTGCCAGCCTCAACGGGTCGCCGGGATGCGGCAGCGCGCTGATCGGGACGTTGGTGACTTCCTTGATCAATTTGCGCAGGAAGGCGTCGGAATACGCCGCATAGTCGTTGGCGATTTCAACGAAAGCCCCGACCCCACCGATGATCTTCTGCTGGAAATAATAGTTCAATGTCGGGTGCTCGTTCAGGATCGTCAGCCCGTTGATGGTAATCCCGCGACCGACCACCGCGTCCCGCACCAGATGAACTTCGGCGCCCTGATTGTTCCGGCCGTCGCAGGAAAGGTCGATCACCTGGCGAATCCCGTCGAAGCCATTATTGGGAAACAGGCCGGCGGAGAACCGCAAAGCTCCGGAAATCGATGTGGCGCCGGTATTGATCGCCCGAGGCAAGGTCTCCAGCAGTACCGCCATCCGATGCGCTGCAACAGGCCCGTCGATAATCATCCAGGGGATATCGACGACCTGGAAATCGGTGTTCGCCCATTCGACGACGGTGACGGCGATCGCGCGGTGTGGACCGCTGCGGATTGCCTTGATGGTGGCCGGGTCCCGGAACGCCCCGGCCATGCCCCGGACCTGTAACTCAAACTCGCGGGTGTCCACGCTGGCCGATGAATCGACCGCAAGCACAAGTTCCAGATCGACCGGAATTTGCGCCTTGGCCGGTGATGAACCGGCGAACCAGACGAGCGAGACCGCGATCAGGATGTGGACGAAAACCCAAGCCATCGGTATAGCGTCGCATCCCCGGTCATTGGTTTCCACCCCGTCCTTGTTCACGTTCATGCGGGGCCCCGGTCGGGCTCGGCGCCCATAGCCGCCGGCGCCAGCATCAGCGGCACTTCCAGTTCCGGATAATAGCTCGGCCCGGTGCGGCCAAGAACGCTTTCAAACAAGATGACGGACTGCACCGGAACGCCTTTAGCCCGGAACGCCCCATGCGCCGCGAGATAGGGCGCAACTTCGGCCACCGGCGTGTTGGAAAACCGGGCCAGCGTTACGTGCGGTTTGAATTTTCGACCCTCCGGCGCCATGCCACCAGGGTCTCGATTTTGCGCTGCAAGGCGGCAAGCGCCGGGTTTGGTTTTACGCCGACCCAGATCGCCCGCACCCGCCCCCGGCTCTCGAACAGGTCGACGCCTTCAAGGGCGAGGTCGAAACTGGCGACCCGCAAGCTCGAAAGCCCGTCGGCGATGTACTGGGCGGTGTCTCCATCGACCTCGCCGATGAACCGCAGGGTCAGATGGAAATTCGCCGGGTCGACCCAGCGTGCGCCGGCAATGCCGCCGATCATTCCGGCCAGCCGCTCGCGTATCGGCTCCGGCATTTCCAGGGCGATGAACAGTCGTTTCATGGGAGCTCCCGCCTTGTCGTTTCGATATCCCGGCTTTGGTTTCTCGGAAACGGCCTAACGCACCCGCGCCAACAGCTCGCGTACCGCCGGCAGGATCCGTGCGACCACGGCGGCGACGCCCTCGGGGTTGGGGTGAATGCCATCGTCCTGATTCAGCGCCGGCTTGCCAGCGACCCCCTCAAGGAAAAACGGATAGAACACCACGTCATAACGCGCCGACAGATCGTTGAACACGGCGCTATATTCCCGGCCATAATCCTCGCCCAAATTTGGCGGCGCCTTCATCCCGGCGAGCAGAACCGGAATCTTCAACGCCGCGAGCCGACTGAGAATTGCGTCAAGGTTCTCGCGGGTCACCTTCGGATCAATGCCGCGCAACCCATCATTGGCGCCGAGTTCCAGCAGCACGGCGTCGGGTTTATCAGCCAACGCCCAGCCGAGCCGGGACCGACCGCCAGCGGAGGTATCTCCCGAGACTCCGGCATTGATCACCACAATGTCTCGCCCCGCTTGCCTCCCCACCTGTCCCTCTGTCTGCTTCCCTGCCTGCCCATCAGACCGCAAAGCGTTTTGCAGCTGTTCGGTGAACCCCTCGGCCTTCGCCAATCCGTAGCCGGCGGTCAAGCTGTCGCCAAAGGCCAGGAATTTGATCTGCTGCGCTTGGGCCGGCGTGTCGAGCAGGATCAGGAAAATCGCGGCAACAGGCAAAAGGCGCCAAATACCCCGCCATTGCGCAATTAAATTGATCCGATCCCCCAAGACCCCATATAGCGTTGATGTCCGCTTCGCCCCGCTGTCCGAATCAAGGCTCTTCATGACCATAGGCACTGTTGACCTCTCCCCATCCAGGCGCGGCGCGGCGCACTCTATCGTCGATCTCCGCGATGTTCACCTAAACCTGAGGAGCGCGGCAGGCGAGGTCAATATCCTGCGCGGAATCAGCCTCGATATAAGCGCCGGCGACACGGTCAGCATCGTCGGTCCCTCCGGCGCCGGCAAATCCACCCTGATGATGATCGTCGGTGGCTTGGAGAGCGCCAGTTCAGGTCAAGTTCAGGTCGCGGGACATGATCTATCGGCGCTCGGGGAGGACGCTCTCGCCGAATTTCGCCGCGATAATATCGGCATTGTTTTTCAGGCCTTTCGGCTGATCCCGACGATGACGGCAATGGAGAACGTGGCGATCCCTCTGGAGCTTGCCGGAGAGAGCGACGCCTTCGGGCAGGCGCGCGAAAGCCTTGAGCGGGTCGGCCTCGCCGATCGGGTGCAACACTATCCCGATCAACTCTCCGGCGGCGAGCAACAGCGCGTCGCCATCGCCCGCGCCTTCGTTAGCAAACCAGCCTTATTGCTGGCTGATGAGCCGACCGGAAACCTCGACCGGGCCACCGGCGATAGTGTTGTCGAGCTGTTATTCGATCTGCAAACCCGCCACGGCACGACCTTGGTGTTGATCACCCATGACGAGACCTTGGCGACGCGGTGTGACCGGATAATCCGCATGGCCGACGGGTTAATTCTCGCCGAACCCACGAGCAGCGATACCGCGCTGAAATCAGCGTAATGAGGTATTGGGCGCTCGCGGCACGGCTGGCCCGCCGGGAATTGCGGGGCAGCCTCGGTAATTTTCGGGTCTTTCTGGCCTGCCTCGCGCTTGGTGTCGCGGCGATCGCCGGCGTCGGCTCGGTATCCGATGCGATGCATACCGGCATCAGCCGCGATGCGCGACAGTTGCTTGGCGGCGATATTTCGGTCCGGATGTCGCACCGCACCATGCCGGCGGACGCCCGCGCGGCGTTGGGGCAAGCCGGACAGGTCTCCGAGGCGATCACTATGCGGGCCATGGCCCAATCGGGAAAAGGCGGCCGGCGCACCCTGGTCGAGCTGAAGGCCGTTGACGGTCTCTATCCATTGATCGGCGCCGTGGCGCTGGAGCCGGCGATGCCGCTGGCGCAAGCGTTGGAAGAGCGTGACGGCACAATGGGCGCGGTCATCGACCCATCACTGTCCCGGCGGTTGGGCGTTGCCGTCGGGGACCGGCTGCGGATCGGCAATCATGACTTCGAGATCCGCGCCGAGATTGCCAAGGAGCCGGATCGCACCATCCGCTTCGCCACTTTCGGGCCCCGGGTGATGGTCGCGGCGGCGGCTTTGCCGCGCACCGGGTTGGTCACCGAGGGGAGCCTGGTGCATTACCACTACCGCGCGGCGCTGCCGGAACGCACCGATGTGCCGGCCTGGATCAAAAATTTCGATGCCGCTTATCCAAAAGCCGGCTGGCGAATCAGAAGC
>JAQBUJ010000426.1 GCA_027623845.1 Pseudomonadota bacterium | reverse complement strand
CCCCAGCCAATCCCGCCGCAGCCAGTGTATGGCCAGCCGATCGCCCGAGGAAGCGGATTAACCAGCAGCCCGCCCGATGTCGGCCCTTTGGATTTTGCCGATGCCTGCTAAAGTGAGCCGAGATTTTTGTTGAGGGAGAATGAAGATGGCGGGAATGCAACGCGGCGCGGCCGAACAGGCCTTGATCGATCGGGCCAGGGCGGTTCTGCCGGGCGGAAGCTTTGGCAACATGGCCGCCGATGTCGTCATCGCTCGGGGTAAGGCTGGCCGGGTCTGGGATCTGAGCGGCAATGAATATGTCGACTTCCTGCTCGGCTCCGGACCGATGTTCGTCGGCCATGACCATCCCGAGGTAACAGCAGCGGTGCAGGCCCAGGTGCCCAAGGGCACCACGTTCTTCGCCAATAACGAACACGGCATCGCCCTGGCCGAGCAAATTTGCCAGGCCGTGGCCTGCGCAAGCAAACTGCGCTTCGTCAGTTCCGGCTCCGAAGCGACGCTGTATGCGATGCGCACCGCACGGGCCCATCGCAAGCGCGATAAAATCCTCAAATTCGAGGGCGGTTATCACGGCATGAGCGACTATTCGCTGATGAGCCTGGCGCCGAAACGGCTGTCCAACTATCCCCAGGCGATCCCCGATTCACCCGGCATTCCCAAGAAGGTCAGCGAGGACGTCATCATCGCGCCCTATAATGACGCCGAGACCGCCAGATCGATCATCGCCGAGTACCATGATCAGCTGGGCGGGGTGATCGCCGAGCCGTTCCAACGGCTGCTACCGCCGAAGCCGGGCTTCCTGGAAACCCTGCGCGAGGTGACCAGCGAATACGAGATTCCGCTGATTTTCGACGAGATCGTCACCGGCTTTCGGTTCGCCTATGGCGGCGCCCAGGCCTATTACGGCGTGACGCCCGATATGTGCAGCCTCGGCAAGATCATCGGCGGCGGCTTTCCGCTGGCGGCGATCTGCGGCAATGACGAGTTGATGGCGCATTTCGACAAGGCGGCGGTTGATGAAGAGGACTTCCTGCCGCAGATCGGCACGCTCTCCGGCAACCCGGTCGCCGCGGTCGCCGGCCTGAAAACCCTGGAAATTCTGCAACGCCCCGGCAGCTATGAGCAGGTTTTCGAGACCGGTCGCCGGCTGAAGGCTGGTTTGGAAGCGGCGATGCGCGACAACGGCCACGCCGCCACGGTGATCGGCGAGCCGCCGCTGTTCGATGTGTTCTTCACCGACGGGCCGGTCGAGGACTATCGCGGCATGCTGGCCGCCGACGCCGCCAAGGGCCGCGCCTTCAACGCCCTGCTGCGTGAACGCGGGATCTTCAAGGGTGACAGCAAGTACTACATCTCGCTGGCCCATGACGAAGCCGATATCGAGCAGACTTTGGCGGCGTTCAAGGACGCAGCGAAGGCGTTGAAGGAGGCCTGAGCCCGGGGAAGGAGGCTTGAGCCCGGGGAAGGACGTTTGAGTCCCGGCGGGTCGATGTTGTTGGCGGGCTTGGCGCGCGTTAGCCTCAGAGCATCTGCCCGCCATCGACCGCGATGGTCACGCCGGTGACCCAGGACGCCGCGTCGGACGCCAGGAAAACGGCGAGATTCGCCACTTCCTCGGGCGCGCCCAAGCGATCAAAGGGGATCGAGCCTTTGATGCCGGCATAGAGCGTGGGGTTGTTCTGCCGCGCATCATCCCAAGTGCCGCCGGGAAACTCGATCGAGCCGGGGGCGAGGCAAACCACGCGAATGTTCTTCGCCGCCAATTGCAGCGCCTGGGTCTTGGTGTACTGGATCACCGCCGCTTTTACCGCGCCATATGGCGGCGTGCGTTGGGACGCGGTGAGGCCGGAAATCGACGCGGTGTGGATCAGCGCCCCGCCGCCGGCCTTTTCGATATGCGGCACCGCCGCCCAGGAGCCGCGCACCAGCGCCATCAGATCGACATCCAGGCCGAGCCGCCAGCCATCCTCGTCATCGGTTTTGCCAAAGCCCGAGGGATTGTTCACCAGGACGTTGAGCCCGCCCAGCGCCGCCGCCGCCGCATCGATATAGGCGACCAGCGCTTCGGCGTCGGAAACGTCGCATGTCTGAGCGTGGACGGCGCCGCCATGGGTCGCGATTTGTGCTCTGGCCGCCTCCAGCCCCTCGGCGCCGCGGGCGCAGATCGACACTTTGGCCCCTTCCTTGGCGAAACCCTCGGCAATCGCCAGACCGATGCCCCGGCTGGCCCCGGTGACAATGACGCTCTTGCCAGACAATCCCAATTCCATGTGTCTCTCCCGTGTTTCGTTTAAAGCCGGTATGCGCGTTAAGCCTGTATGCTCGTTAAGAATGCCAAACTCAACGGCGCCGACCCACAAGACCTCAGCCAAGGAAGCCCGCACGGGTTTCCCATATTATCTCACCCGGTGCCCTGGCGCCCCCCGTCGCCCTGGCGAACGGTAGAATTCCATCCGTCGCCCTGGCGAACGGCAGGGTCCACGCCTGAGTAGGCTCACTGTCACCAATGGGCGAGGAATAGGAGCAATTTGTCGTCATTCTCCGCCATTGTCGCCACTAACAGCCTCAGGCTTCGGCCCTAAGGCCTGCCCTCACAGAAGTGGGGGCCGCCAGGGCGACGGGTGAGTTTTTCCCGGACGGCAGTGAGGGGGTGCGAGGGAGCCACCGTGAGGTTTCCAACTCCAGATTGCGATCGACGCGGCGCAGGATGTCAACGAACAGTTGCGCCGCATAATTGATTAATCCCGCGCCGCGTTTTCCGCGATAACTTTGAGGAACGGCGCCGCCAGATCCTTCAATTTGGCTGCCCCGACCCCATGCACTTCGGCGAATTCCTCACGGCTTTGCGGCGCCCGCACCGCCATATCCTGCAAGGCCCGGTCGGTGAACACGACATAGGCCGGCACGCCGCGGGCGCGGGCCAGTTGTGAGCGCAGCCCCTTCAAGACCCCAAGCAAACTGGTTTGACTATCATCCAGGTCGGCCATGGGCGCCGCCGGGGTCTTTTTCGGCTTCGACGAGGTGGATCTGGCGACCACGTCGTTTCGATAGTTGAAGCCTTCCTCGCCGCGCTTCAAGGCGGCGCCGCGCTCGGTGATCTTGAGGCCGCCATAGTCGCGAACGTCCATATGCAGGAAACCGGCGGCCACCAGTTGCCGGATGATCGAGCGCCATTCCTCGACCTTACGGGCGGACCCGCCGCCATGTTCCGGCAGTTTGTCATGACCGCCGCGGATGATCTTTTCCGAGCTTCCGCCGCGCAGCACCTCGACGATGTGCCCGGCGCCAAAACGCTGTCCGGTTCCGGAGACGACACCGAGCACCAAAGTCGCCTCGGCGGTGCCGTCAACGATATCCGCCGGTTCAAGGCACATATCGCAATTGCCGCAATCCCCGGACTCCTCGCCAAAATAGGCCAGCAGGGTGCGGCGGCGACATCCCGGCGCCTCGCAATAGCCGAGCAAAGCGCCCAGACGCTGATGCTCGCGGCGACGACGGTCTTCACCGCCCTCCTCCTTCTCGATGAACACCCGGCGCATGCGGATATCGTCGAGCCCGTAGAGCATCATCGCATCCGCCGGCGCACCGTCGCGGCCGGCGCGGCCAATCTCCTGATAATAGGCCTCGACGCTGCCGGGCAGATCGGCATGCACCACAAAGCGGATATCCGGCTTGTCGATCCCCATGCCGAACGCGATGGTCGCCACCATGACCACCCCATCACGGGTCATGAAGGCGTCCTGGTGACGCTCACGCTTGGACTTTTCCATCCCCGCGTGATAGGCCAGCGCATCGATCCCCTGATCCCGCAGATAGGCCGCCGTCTCATCGGTTTTCTTGCGCGAAAGGCAGTAGACGATACCGCTCGCCCCTTGATGATCGGCAAGGAACTCCATCATTTGGCCGCGCCAGTCGCGCTTGGAGGCGACATTGAGTTTGATGTTCGGTC
>JAQBUJ010000425.1 GCA_027623845.1 Pseudomonadota bacterium | reverse complement strand
GATAAAGCGGTTTGCGTCACCAGAGACGGTAACCGCGTTGAAACTGGCCCGTGCGTGTGAGATATGGAGGCGGCGAATGTCGGTTACACCCTTACGAGTTGTAGAGCGGGATCCCATGGACAAGTCCAAGGCGTTGGAAGCAGCACTCGGCCAAATCGATAAGGCCTTTGGCAAAGGCTCGGTGATGCGTTTGGGCCAGCGGGAAAACGCGATTGATGTCGAGACCATTTCGACCGGGTCGTTGGGGCTGGATATCGGCCTCGGCATCGGCGGATTGCCGAAGGGCCGGGTCGTCGAAATCTATGGCCCGGAAAGTTCCGGCAAGACCACGTTGGCGCTGCATGTCATCGCCGAGTCGCAGAAAAAAGGCGGCATTTGCGCCTTCATCGATGCCGAGCACGCGCTTGACCCGGCCTATGCCCGCAAGCTTGGGGTGGATATCGACGAGATGTTGATCTCGCAGCCCGATGCCGGCGAGCAGGCTCTGGAAATCGCCGACACGCTGGTTCGCTCCGGCGCGATTGACGTTCTGGTCGTCGACTCGGTGGCCGCCCTGGTGCCGCGCGCCGAACTGGAAGGCGAGATGGGCGATACCCATGTCGGCTTGCAAGCCAGGCTGATGAGCCAGGCGCTGCGAAAATTGACCTCCTCGATCTCCAAATCCAAATGCCTGGTCATTTTCATTAACCAGATACGCTTGAAGATCGGCGTCATGTTTGGCAGCCCGGAAACCACCAGTGGCGGCAATGCGCTCAAATTCTATGCCTCGGTGCGGCTTGATATCCGTCGTATCGGCCAGATCAAGGAACGTGATGAGGTGATCGGCAATCTGACCCGGGTCAAGGTGGTGAAGAACAAGATGGCGCCGCCGTTCCGGGTGGTTGAATTCGACATCATGTATGGCCAGGGCGTGTCGAAGAACGGCGAGTTGCTGGATCTGGGCGTCAATGCCGGCATCGTCGAGAAATCCGGCTCCTGGTTCAGCCATGACGGTCAACGCATCGGCCAGGGGCGTGAGAACGCCAAGACCTTTCTGCGGGCCAACCCGGAGATCGCCGCGACCATTGAGCGGTTGATCCGCCAGAATGCCGGACTGGTAGCCGAGGCCATGTTGGTCGGCCCCGAAGAGACCGATGACCTCGACGACGCAGACCCGACTATTATGCCGGAGATTGAGCCCAATTGATTTGATCGGTCCTGGTTACCCATTCCAGTCGATCATTCCAGTTGATGCTTGTCCTGCGGCATTGCCGTCCAATACCTGTGCGCCGGCCCAGTGGGCTGGCGCACAGCTTTTCCGGGCCGCGATCTGTATCACCCGGCTTTGCCGCGCGAGCGCCAGCCTCGCGGCCCCATCGCAACCCTTTTCGAGCCCGTTTTGAAACCTCGGTTAAATCCTTGCAATCTCTCCCGTGGGCGCTTCCGAAGCGGTGGGCCATGCGGCACAATGCGCGGCGGCGATAATTCCAAGCTGGCGATGGTCGGCGTGCGGCGCGCCGTCCGGCTGGACTTGCCGGCGTCGAGCCAGTAAAAACCGTGCCGCTGCGGCGGGGATCGCGAGGTCTGCCGTCCGCCCGGAGATGAGGTGGCAGGACGATGCAGACGGTTAGCGATATTCGAACGGCGTTTCTCGACTTTTTTCAGGGTCAGGGCCACGAAGTCGTCGCTTCAAGCCTGCTCGTCCCGCACAACGATCCAACCCTATTGTTCACCAATGCCGGCATGGTGCAGTTCAAAAACGTGTTCACCGGGGCCGAGCAGCGCGATTACGTGCGGGCCGCCACCTCGCAGAAATGCGTGCGCGCCGGCGGCAAGCACAACGATCTTGAAAATGTCGGCTATACGGCGCGCCACCACACGTTCTTTGAGATGCTCGGCAATTTCTCTTTCGGGGATTATTTCAAGGAAACCGCGATCGAGCATGCCTGGAACCTGATCACCCGAGACTATGGTCTGGACAAAGATCGACTACTTGTCACGGTCTATGCCGAGGATGAGGACGCGGCGGCGCTGTGGCGGAAAATCGCCGGGCTTGGCGACGATCGGATCATCCGGATCGCCACCTCCGACAATTTCTGGGCCATGGGCGATACCGGTCCGTGCGGGCCTTGTTCCGAGATTTTCTATGATCATGGCGACCATATTCCCGGCGGCCCGCCTGGCAGCCCGGACGAGGATGGCGACCGTTTCATCGAGATTTGGAACTTGGTCTTCATGCAATATGAGCAGGTGACCAAGGAGCAGCGGGTCAGTCTGCCGCGTCCGTCTATCGACACCGGCATGGGGTTGGAACGGATTTCGGCGGTCATGCAAGGCCACCATGACAATTACGACATCGATTTGATGCGCGCGCTGATCGAGGCGTCGGCCGAGGCCTCGAACCAGGATGCCGATGGGCCGCACAAGGTCTCGCACCGGGTGATCGCCGACCATCTTCGGGCTTCGTCGTTTTTGATTGCCGATGGGGTGCTGCCGTCGAATGAGGGGCGGGGATATGTGCTGCGCCGGATCATGCGCCGGGCGATGCGCCACGCTCATATCATCGGTTGCACGGATCCGTTGATGTGGCGTCTGGTGCCGGCCCTGGTGCGTCAGATGGGCGATGCGTTTAGTGAGCTGCACCGGGCTGAAAGCCTGATCGCCGAGACCCTCAAGCTTGAGGAGACCCGGTTCAAGGAAACCTTGGACCGCGGGCTGCGGCAATTGGAAGACGCCACCGCCGGGCTCGGCGAGGGGGCGGATCTGCCTGGCGAGGTTGCGTTCAAGCTGTATGACACCTTTGGATTTCCCCTGGATCTGACGCAGGACATCCTGCGAGGCCAGGGCCGCAAGGTCGAACAACAAGGCTTCGATACGTCCATGGAACGCCAACGCGCTGCGGCCCGCGCCGCCTGGTCGGGCTCCGGCGATGCGGCGACCGACGGGCTTTGGTTCGATTTGCGCCAGCGGATCGGCGCCAGTGAATTTTTCGGCTATGCCACCGAGGCCGCCGAAGGACAGATCGTCGCTCTGGTGTCGAATGGCGCCGAAATCGAAGCGATCGACGCCGCCACTAGTGTCTCTGGTGAAGACGCCAGTGAAGGGGCCAGTGAAGGCGCGAGTGAAGGGGCAATCGCGGCGCCGGAAATTTCAGTGATCGTCAATCAAACCCCGTTCTACGGCGAATCCGGCGGTCAGATGGGCGATGCCGGCCAGATGCTGTCGGCGGATGGGGCGCTGGTGCAGGTTACCGATACGCAAAAGCGGGTCGGCGACCTTGTTGTCCATAGCGGCCGGTTGCTGAAGGGCAAGCTGGCGGTGGGGGATGCGGTTGAACTTAAAGTCGATGCGGCCAGACGCGCCCGCCTCATGGCCAATCATTCGGCGACGCATCTGCTGCATGAGGCCTTGCGCCGCCACCTTGGCGATCACGTTACGCAAAAAGGTTCGCAGGTTGCACCGGACCGGCTGCGCTTTGATTTCAGTCATTCATCAGCGGTCGACCGCGCGACCCTGAAACGGGTCGAAGCCGAGGTCAATGCGCGGATTCGCGGCAATTCGCCGGTGAGCACCTCGTTAATGGACCCGGAATCGGCGATCGAGGCCGGGGCGATGGCGCTTTTCGGTGAGAAATATGGCGAGGAAGTCCGTGTTGTCTCGATGGGCGGCGGTGCCGCCGCCGCGGGTGATGTGGCGGACGGTAAGGCGGCTTATTCGGTCGAGTTGTGCGGGGGGACGCATGTTTCGCGCACCGGTGATATCTCGGTCTTCCGGGTGCTCTCGGAGGGGGCGGTCGCCTCGGGTGTGCGCCGGATCGAAGCGGTGACCGGCATCGGGGCGCTGGATTATTTTGATGCGCGCGATGGGTTATTGGATCAGGCGGCGGCGGCGTTGAAAGCTTCGCCGGATCAGTTGCCGGATCGGGTCGCGGCCCTGGTCGAGGATCGCCGACGTTTGGAGCGCGAGGTTCAGGACCTGCG
>JAQBUJ010000424.1 GCA_027623845.1 Pseudomonadota bacterium | reverse complement strand
CAAGGCCAACAATCACCTGCTCGGAGAGCGCCGCCAGCGAATTTCCACCAACTACGCGACACCACCCACTCATTTCCCTACCCCCTATCGTCGTGATACCGAACTAGCCGACATTTCCCAAATGGCCGCCAATTCGTAGCCAATCGCAGATGCCCCCACCGATGGAAGATATTTCGCTCTGCGACCATCCGACAGCGCCGATTTGTTGATTCGGCAGTTGCTGGAAGTCCATTTGACCAAATTTGACATTATCTAGACACATCTCCCCTGTTTTTTACACTCGTTCTTGCCGGTATGGTTGTCTTGAAAAATAGTCCCGGCAACCCTCGGTCAGGCCAAGGGCATCATCAAGCGCCCGATAAGCGAATAACCCTCTATCGGAAGTGATCTGGGGCCGGTGAAATTGCAGTTTCAGGCGGTGGTCAAAATCGACCCGAAGTCTGTCCCGTTTCGATTCACCCATCGGGGCGATAAGGGGCAGAACGTTATGCGCCAAGCAATCCCAGCGCCGTCAGGTGCGGCGGCAACCGCTCTGGCCGGGTGAAGTGATGGACCTGGAAGCCAAGCGCTTGGGCGGTATCGATATTGGCTTGGCTGTCATCGACGAATAGGCTCCGCTCGGGCGTTAGCTTAAAGCGTTGAATAAGCAATTTGAAGATCGCCGGATCGGGTTTGATCAAACCTTCCTCGCCGGACACCACCACGCCGTCGAAATCTCTGAGGAAATCAAACCGTTGGCGGGTCATGGCGAAGGTCTCGCGGCCGAAATTGGTCAGGCCGTGCACTGGAATTCCAGCCTCGCGGAGCCGTGCCATGCAGCGGACGGTGGTCTCGATCGGACCGGTAATGGTTTCCTGAAAACGGCCGTAAAAGGCCTCGATTTCGGCCTGCCACTCGGGGTGTTGGCGGCGCAATGTCGCCTCGGCGTCGACGATAGAGCGGCCGAGATCCTGCTGTATGTTCCAGTCCTGGGTGCAGATATTGGCCAGGAACCAGTCGACCTGCGCCTCGTCCGGCTGACCGTTGGGGGTGAGGAAGATCTTGCGATAGAGCGCGCGTGGGTTCCAGTCGATCAGCACGTTTCCGACATCAAGGATCACCGCATCGATCGCCGGGCTGTTCAACTTAATCTCTCCAAACTCACGATCCGCGCGAATCAGGATCGATGGCCAGCAACAGGGCGCTGTGATCGAGATCGGCCATGCCGTTGTCCACCATGTGGTCCCACAGCGTCAGATTGGCGCGTAGTCCCGGTAGCGCCAGGTTGACGGACTCGGCCAACTGCACCGCCTCGGCGATGTCCTTGCGCTGGATCGAGCATTTGGCGCGGGGGGCGTAATCACCCTCAACCATCCGTTCGCCGTGCAATTCCAGGATCCGGCTATGGGCGAAACCGCCGAATTTTTCCCGGCTCGACCCCGGCGTGGCGGGCCAGCGCGAAAGCCTCGGCCACCGCGCCGATGGTCAGGCCGACGATCATTTGGTTGGCCGATTTGGCGATCTGCCCGGCCCCCACCGCCCCGACATGGGTGATCCGTTGGCCCATCGCCTGAAACAGCGGCAACGCCCGGTGGAAGGCGGTATCGCTGCCACCGGCCATGATCGTCAGCGCGCCGCTCTCGGCGGCCACCGTGCCGCCGGATACCGGTGCGTCGAGCCACTCGGCCCCGCTCCGGCGCAGGCGGTCGGCGAAGCCTCGGGTCCGCAACACCGAGGTGGTGCCCATGTCGATCAGCAAGCCATCGGCGTCAAAGCCATGGACGGCGCCATAGCTGTTCTCATCCGGATCGAACACCACCATTTCGACGGCGTCGGCGTCGCTGACCATGACGATCGTCGCCTCGGCGCCATCGGTCACGTCGCGCGGGCAGGCGCAAACCTCGGTGGCGCCGATTTCTTCGGCCAGCGCCTCGGCTTTCTCGCGGGTCCGGTTCCACACCCGCAGAGCCGCACCGGCAGCCCGCAGCTGCCGCGCCATCGGCGCGCCCATCAAGCCGAGCCCGACCAACCCGACTGTCCGGCCAGACAGATTGGGCGTTTCGTTGCCCGCCCCGCTTCCTGTCTCGTTTCCTGTCTCGTTTCCTGGCGCTGACCCGCTCATACTCACTCTTCCACGTGCCGGGCGTAGCGGGCGGCGGAACCGCGCTCGATCGCGGCGGCGGTCAGCCGGTCGACCTCGGTCTCATGGCGCAGCATCTCCAAAAACCGCAATTCCTCCTGGGTAGAGATACCGTCAACGGCGATAACGTCGCAGGTCAGCGCATAGGCCGTGGCGCAAAGCCGTTTTGGCAGGGATTGGCGGATAATCGCGATGGCGGCGTCGAGGCCATCCTCCTCGGTCAACAGATCCGTGCAGGCGCCGGCGATCTCGGAAAAATTACCGGTTTCGAAGTCTTTGAAGATCGGCAGGGCGATCACCATTTCGCGGATCGTATCCAACTCCGAATCGGCGAGATCTCCGTCGGCCGCTGCGGCGAGCACGACGGCATAAATCAGGGCGGCATGATAGCTGATCACATTTTTCTCCGGACCGATGGGTGAAGCGTTCGTTGGCCACTGCTGATGTGGGGTTTTGCAGCATCGATAACAATCCGCGCCGGTTTATACAACCCAACCGCTGGTTTGCCGGACCCTCGGGCGGCGTTGTATAAGCCGGGGTGTCCGGTTGGGGTATCAGATCACCCAATCAAAGCCACTTCACGCACAGCCGCCTTACTCACAGCCACCTTACTCACAGCAAAGAAAGCCCGGCAATCGATGGAAGCGGTTCTCAATGTCGGTCTGCCGATCTTCGCGATTGTCCTGGCCGGTTATGTTTGCGGGCGGTTGGGGGTCTTTGGCGCGCTTGCCGCCGAGGCGCTGAACGGGTTCGTCTATTGGTTGGCCTTTCCGGCGTTGATCTTTCTGTCGCTCTCGCAGGTCCCGGTCGATCGGGTGCTCGACGGACCCTTGCACGCGGCCTATGCCGGTGCGGTGTTCGGCACCTTCGCCCTGGCGATCTGTGTGGGCGCGGTGGCGTTCGACCATCGCCCGGCGGCTTTGGTGATCCAGGGCCTGACGGCGGCCTTCGCCAATACCGCCTATATGGGGATGCCGCTCTCGCTGGCGGCGTTCGGGCCCGATGGGGCGTTGCCGGCGGTGCTGTTCACGGTGTTCAACGCCTCGGTCCTGTTGGGCATCGGGGTGCTGCTGATCGAGCTGGATATGCGTTCCGACGCGCCCTTGCTGGCGGCGGTGGGCGGTGCGCTGCGGGCGGTGGCGCTTAACCCGTTGGTGCTGGCCGGAGCGGCTGGGCTGGCGGTGGCCGCGGCCGAGGTCACCTTGCCGCAAGCGATTTTCCGGATTTGCGATTTTCTCGGCGGCGCGGCGGCGCCGGCGGCGTTGGTGGCGATGGGCGTGTTCCTGGTCGGCAAGCGCGCCAGTATCGGCCTGACCGAGATCAGTTGGTTGGTTTTCCTGAAGATGTTGATCCACCCGGCGCTGGCCCTGTGGCTGGCGGTCAGCGTGCTGGGGCTGGACGACCAACGGGCGGCGGCGACGACGATGTCGGCGGGGCTGCCGGCCGGCACCCTGGTCTTCGTCCTGGCGGTCCGCTACCGACTTCTGGTCGATCAGGTGAGCACGGCGATCCTGATCTCAACCCTGCTGTCGGCGCTGACCCTGCCGGCGTTGATCGTTGGTTTCGGGATCGGCTGAAGGGCCTCTGTAAAACCCCGCCAACTCACCCGCCGATTCACCTGCCGGATCAGCTGACGACCGGCCCGCCGACCCAGCCAGTCACGCCCCGTATTGCATCTTGGCCCGCGCTGTAGGAGGCTTGCCTCTTCAACCCCTTCCTTCACCCACCGCCGATACTGAGGTTGCCATGACCCATTGTCCTCCCGATCCTCTCGAGAATGGCGGTATCGCCAGTTATGCCGTGGCTCTGCGCACCGGGCGAACCAGCGCCAGCGCCGCCACCCGGGCCTATCTGGACC
>JAQBUJ010000423.1 GCA_027623845.1 Pseudomonadota bacterium | reverse complement strand
CATGCTCCGAGACCGCGTCGCAGCCCGTACCTGCAACCCGCCACCTGCAACCCACACCTGCAACCAAGGAGCTCCTCCATGCCGGCCACATTGCGTCCCCGCCGTTCGGTTCTGTTCATGCCGGCCTCCAACGCCCGGGCGTTGGAAAAGGCGCGAGGTCTCGCCGCCGATGTAATCGTCATGGACCTGGAGGACGCGGTTGCTCCGGATATGAAACCGCTTGGGCGATCCCAGGCATTGGCCGCAGTTGCCGCTGGCGGTTATAGCCAGCGCGAGTTGGTAATCCGGGCCAATGGCGCCGGCACGTCCTGGTATGAGGATGACTTGGCGGCGATCGCCGGCTCCGGCGCTGATGCGGTGCTACTGGCCAAGGTTGAAAGCGTCGAGGATGTCTGGAGCGCCGAGACTTTGCTGACCGACGCCGGTGCGCCGGCGGGGTTGTCGATCTGGTGCATGATCGAAACCGCGCGAGGCGTGTTGAAAGCCGCCGAGATCGCCGGCGCCTCGCCGCGCCTGGGGGCCTTGGTCATGGGAACCTCGGACCTGACCAAGGATTTGCAGGCCCGTCACTCGGCAAACCGGGCGCCGATGATGACCAGTCTCGGGCTCTGTCTGCTGGCCGCTCGGGCGCATGGCTTGGCGATACTTGACGGCGTGCATCTCGATCTTTCCGATGATGACGGCCTCGCGGCGATTTGCCGTCAAGGCGCTGAGCTTGGTTTCGATGGCAAGACCTTGATCCATCCCAAGACCTTGGAGACCGCGAACCGGGCGTTCGGGCCGGACGCGGCGGCGGTGGATTGGTCGCGCCGGGTGATCGATGTTCATGCCGAAGCCGAGGCGAGCGGTTCTGGTGTTGTGCTGCTGGATGGGCAATTGATTGAAAATCTACACGTCGAGGACGCCCGCCGCATCCTGCGTCTTTCCGAGATGATCGCGGCGATGGAGGCGGCAGTGGAGGCGGCAGTCCCAGGTTAACGCCTGTTGTCGATCCCCGGTCTATCGTAAAAAGCGCGCCGTGCCGCCGCCGCTTAGCGCCGATGATCTTTCAAAAAATTGTCGGCCTGTTTACGCATTTCGCCATCAAATTCGATTATCACGCGCTCGACCAGCGTATACCAGAGTTTGGCCCGCTGGTTCGGGGTGGTGTCCTCGCGGGCGGTTTGGGTGCGGGTCGTGCCGGCGCGGGCGGTGGCCAGACGGCGGGTGCCGTCGAGGATCTCGATCCGGGCCTCCAATGCGGCCTCATAGCGCTCGGATTGCTCGATCGATACCAGACCTTGAAAACCGGATTTGGTTTTCAGTTCCTCTACGGTGACCGCGGCTCGGGTGATCACGAACAACGCTGTGCCCTGGGTCCCCACGGCTTTTAGAACATCGGCGGCCCAGCGTTCTGCCGCAGCGCTGGGCGCGACGGGCACCAGATGCTCGACATTCGGCGCCTTAAACGGCATCCGGTATTCGTTGATGATTTCGATCTTAGCGACATTCAACCGGATCACCGGTTTATGGGCGAAGGTCAGCTCCGGAAAATCCATTGCTGGATTTGGCGTATCGCATCCCGTCAGCAACCACGGAAGCATCGCCGCCGCGAGAAGCAACCGCCGAGAAACGATCGGCCCTGAGGGCATCATATCCGTCCTATCTTTTCCGCGTGGGAGGCACGAACCGACCGGCATTGTCGAACGTCCCGCGCAGGGCCGCAAGGCCGTCGCCATTATAACGCAACTCAGTCTTACAAAATTCGCACACCACCGAGACCTCGCCGTCCACCGTCATGTCTTCAAGCTGTTCGGTGGTCAGCGAGCGCAGCACATTCTCGACCTTGTCGACCGAGCAACGGCATTGGGCCGCCAATGGCCGGTCCGGGTAGACCCTGACGCCGGTCTCGTGGAACAATCGGTACAGGAGCGCTTCGGGCGCCAGGGCTTCGTCGAGCAGTTCCGCCGATGTGCAACTGCTCATCAGAACCACCGCCGTGCGCCAGCCTTCGTCATAATCATCTTCGTTGACGCCGGTGGGAATATTCTCACCGCCGGCAAAGGCAAGCCGCTGCACCATCAAAGCCGATGTGCGCCAGGTCCCGGTCGGGGACCGTGCGGCGGCAACCTTGACGCCGGTCTCAAGTTGTTCGGAGTTGCGAAAATAAGCGTGGGTGCATTCCGCCAAGGTGGCGCCGGCCAATTCGACGATGCCTTGGTAGCGTTCGGCATGCTGGCCCTGGTCAACGGTAAAAGCGATATAGCCGCCCTCGGTCAGGCGTTGCAGCGGCGCATCGGTTCCGTGAGCGGCAGCCACTGCGGCGACGGCTTCGGCGTCATAGCTGGCATAACCGCGCAAGCCGCCTTCGCTGGTGACGTCGGCCATCAGGGTCTTTACCGGCCCATTGCCCTTACCTGCAAGGTAAACACGCCCTTGTATTTGAGTGCGCCGGCTAGGCAGGGCGCCAATGCCAGCATTTCAGCCAGCAACCGGGCAACCGGCTCCGGGTAGGTATGCGCCGCCAAGATCGTCTCGGCGGCGGCGCCAAGCCGGACCAAGCCACCGCGTAAGCCGTGCGGTTCGACTTGGAATGGCAGGATGATGTCGTCACGCCGCTTGTTCTGGACGCCGCTGGCAAGGCCATGGGCAATGCCGCCGCCGCCATCCGGCGACCCTTGGCTCACGCTAGACACCAGGCAAGAATCGCCTTTTGCGTATGCAGACGGTTTTCCGCCTCGTCCCAGACCAGGGAACGCGGCCCGTCGATGACCTCGGCGGTGACCTCCTCGCCCCGATGGGCCGGCAGGCAGTGCAGGAACGCCACATCATCCTTGGCCTTGGACAGCAACGCCTCGTCGACCCGGAAGGGGGCGAGCATGTTGTGCCGACTGGCTTCATCGTCACCCATCGAGACCCAGGAGTCGGTCACGACGCAGTCGGCCCCGAGGACCGCCGCTTGCGGATCGTGCGTCAATGTCACCGATCCACCGTTGGCGCTAGCCCATTCCAGGAGCGCTGGGTCCGGCGACAATTCTCGCGGCGCCGCGATGCGCAAGGAGAAGCCGAACTTCACCGACGCATGAATCCAAGACGCCGCCATGTTGTTGCCGTCGCCGCTCCAGGCCACGGTTCGGCCCCGGATCGGTCCGCGATGTTCCTCATATGCCAGAATATCGGCCATCAATTGGCAGGGATGCGTTTTGTCGGTCAGCCCGTTGATCACCGGGACACTGGCATATTCCGCCATCTCGGCGATTTTCTCCGGCTCATAGGTCCGCATCATGATGCAGTCTACATAGCGCGAAAGTACGCGGGCGGTATCGGCGATGGACTCGCCCCGGCCGAGCTGCAGGTCGTTGCCATTGAGCACCACCACGTCGCCGCCCAGCTGTTTCATCCCGACCTCGAAGGAGACGCGGGTGCGGGTCGACGGTTTCTCGAAGATCATCGCCAGGAATTTGCCTTTCAAGGGCCGATCCGTGCCGGCCTCGCCGCGTTTCATCGCAGCCGCCACGTCGATCATGCCGCGCAAGTCTTGCTCGTCAATACCGTCGAGATCCAGAAAATGTCTGGCGTTTGCCGTCACGTCACGGCCCCATTTCTTGCCTGTGGTTTGCCAATGTCTTGGGCGCTGGTTACTGAGCGGTGACCGCACTGAAAGCGGTGTCGAGCAGGCCTATCGCCTCATCGATTTCGCTTTTGCTGACCGTCAGTGGCGGCAGGATGCGCAACACATTATCGCCGGCCACGACCGTGAGAAGACCGGCCTCTCGGGTGGCGGTCATCAGGTCGAGATTGGTGACGACGCATTTCATCCCCTGCATCAACCCGACCCCGCGTACCGACTCGATGACCTTGGGGTGTCGCTTGGCCACGCCGTCGAGAGCCTGGCGCAGATAGGCGCCGTTTTCGGTGACCGTGGCGAGGAAACCCGGCTCCAGCATCACGTCAAGGACGGCATTACCGGCGGCCATGGCGAGCGGATTGCCGCCATAAG
>JAQBUJ010000422.1 GCA_027623845.1 Pseudomonadota bacterium | reverse complement strand
CAACGTGTAGTCGGTCTCGCCGCCCATGAGAAGCGGCGGGTGTGGGGTCTGAAAGGGTTTCGGGTAGGCCCAGCTCTTGTCGAAATCGACGTGTTCACCATGGAATTCGGCGTCGCCTTCGGTCCACAAGGCCTTCATCGCCAACACGTGTTCCTTCATCATGGCGAAGCGGGTTTTATAGGTCGCGCCATGGTCTTCCATCTCCTCGACATTCCAACCGCCGCCCATGCCGAAGACGAAACGCCCCTTCGACATCAAATCCAGGCTGGCGATCGATTTCGCGGTGACGATCGGATCGTGCTGGGGCACCAGGCAGATACCGGTGCCGACCTTAAGCTTGGTGGTGACTGCCGCCGCATAGGCCAGCGACACGAATGGGTCGAGGGTGTGGGAATACTGTTTGGGCAGCTCGCCGCCGCCTGGGAAGGGTGATTTCCGGCTGGCCGGGATATGCGTGTGTTCCGGCACGAAAAGGGATTCGAAGCCGCGCGCCTCAAGCTCGCGGGCCAGATCGTCCGCCGGGATGCTGTAATCCGTGTCGAAGATGAAAACGCCGATATCCATGCTAGATCTCCCTCGAAAGGCTAGCCGCGAAACGCGCGGCGCGATTGGCCGCATTAGACGGGAGCCGGCACGCCCTGTCCATGCCTGTGCGACGGTGAAATCGCATGGGTGTTTTGCACCGATGGCGCAGACGCCTTAGCATTACCGGTGCACCACCGAAATTCCTTCGTCGAAGAACAGGGACAATGTCCATGGCCATGCGGAAATCCCTTGATACGCTGCTTGGAGACGCGGTCGCCAGGGGCGATGTTCCCGGTGTCGCGGCCGTTGTGACGGACCGGGACGGCGCGATTTATGAATCGGGTTTTGGCGAGCGGGCGCTGGGCGGCGGTACAGCGATGACTCCGGATACGGTGGTCTGGATCGCATCGATGACCAAGGCGGTAACCGGCGTCGCCGTGATGCAGCTTGTCGAACAAGGCAAACTGTCTCTCGATGCCCCGGCATCGGACGTGATCCCCTATCTAGGCGAGGTTCAGGTCCTTGAAGGATTTGACGACGCCGGAGAGCCGATGATGCGACCGCCTGTGGGACAGATCACCCTGCGCCACTTGCTGACCCATAGTTCGGGGTTTGGCTACGAGACCTGGCATCGGCCGGTTCAACGCTATTACGATATGAAAGGGTTTCCGCCCCGGGCGGCGGGCAAAAAGGTCTCGTTGCAGACCCCGCTGATGTTCGATCCGGGCACGCGCTGGGAATACAGCATCAGTATCGACTGGGCCGGTTTGATGCTTGAGGCGGTAACCGGTCAGCGCCTTGGTGACTACATGCGGGAGAACATCCTCGATCCGCTCGGCATGGCTAGCACCGGTTATAAGCTTACCGATGCCTTGCGCGCCCGCAGAGCGACGGTTCATCAACGCGTCGATGATGGAACTTTGCAGCCGTTGCCGACCTTCGAGGTGGTTCAGGATCCGGAGTTCGAGGCGGGCGGCGGTGGTCTGTATTCAACCGTCGGTGATTATGCGGCGTTTGCTCGGATGATACTCAACAAGGGCAAAGGCAACGGGAATCAGATTCTGAAGCCCGAGACCGTCGAAATGATGTCGGTTAATCAGATGGGTGACTGCCGGGTCGTGGAACTGAAGAGCTACGATAGCAAACGCTCTTTGGACGCGGAATTCTTTCCCGGCGTGCCGAAAACCTGGGGCCTGACGTTCATGATCAACGAGCAGGATGCGCCGACCGGTCGGCCCGCCGGCAGCTTAGCCTGGGCGGGTCTGGGGAATTCGTACTATTGGATCGATCCGAAGAACGGTATTGCCGGGGTCTATGCGACCCAGATTCTCCCGTTCGTCGATGTGAAGTCCCTGCCGCTTTATCTGGAATTCGAGACGGCGGTTTATAAATCGTTTGGCGACGGGGAGTAGTGGGATGGCAGAGAATCTAAAAAAGCCCCGGCCTTTGGCTGATGTGGCTCGGATCGTCCGATCGAAGAATGCCGGGCCAGGGCTGCTGACCATTGATTTGTTCTTCAATACCGACAGCGACTACAGCGCCGCCATCGCCGCCGAGGGATTGCAGGCAGAAGCGGTGGCCGCCCGTTACGGCTTGTCGGCTAATCGTCTGCGGGTAATCCCCTATCCACTGGCCCGGGCGATCAAGATCACCATGGACCGGTTGATTACCGCCGGCTCGCCCGGAGACAACGACGTCTACGGCGCGCAACAGCATGCCCTATTGCTTGATGTTGATATTCCCGAGGGAGACACGCCATGAGCGGTCCATCACCGGTGAAACTCATGTCCGCCTCCGGTCAGCTCGGCTATGGCGTCCTGAAGCCGGCATTCGAGCGCGGGTTGCGCCATGAGCCGCACATGATCGGCGCCGATATGGGTTCGGTTGATCCGGGCCCGGCCTATCTCGGCATGGGCAAGATGGCCACTGATCCGGGGATGACGCGTCGGGATCTCACCATGTTGTTGGAGGGCGCTCGAAGTCTTGGCGTGCCGCTCATTATCGGGACCGCCGGGACCGCCGGCGCCGCGCCGCATCTTGATGCCGTGCTTGCCATCGTCAGGGACATCGCGGCGGAACGCGGGCTGTCCTTCAAGCTCGCCTCGATCCGCGCCGATATTCCCAAGGACCGGGTGTTGCGGGCGCAACGCGCCGGTGAGCTTTCGCCGCTCGGCGCGTTCCCGGCGGCGAGTGAGGCCGATATCCAGGAAAGCCCCTATATCGTCGCGCAAATGGATGAGGCGCCGATGGTCGCGGCGCTGGAGGCGGGAGCCGATGTGGTGATCGCCGGACGCGCCTGCGATACCGCTATATACACGACCGTCGCGATGATGCGCGGGCATGGGCGCGGTTTGGCGACCCATATGGCCAAGATCATCGAATGCGCCTCGTTGTGCTGTGATCCGGGGGGGCGCGATTCGATGTTGGCGACCTTGGATGCCGAGGGCTTCACCCTCGACTGCATGAACCCGGACCGGCATGCGACCCCGACATCCGTTGCCGCCCATGCGCTGTACGAACAGGGCGATCCCTTTACCGTGCGGGAGCCATCCGGAGAGTTGGATCTTTCCAAGGCGGTATACACGGCGTTGGACGAACATCGGGTCCGGGTCTCCGGCGCCAGTTGGCGGGACACCACGCCGAGCCTGAAGCTTGAGGCCGCCGCACCGGCTGGATTTCGAAGCGTCTTCTTCGCCGGCACCAGCGATCCTCGGGTGATCGCCCGCATCGATCAAATCTGGACTGAGGTCCGAGCCGTGGTTGCCGACCTCACGGGCGAGGACGCGAACGCGTTTCTGCGGGCCCGGTTCTACGGCTTGAACGGAGTGGTCAATTGGCCGGCGCCGCCCGATCCGCTGCCGCGCGAGATCGGTATCCTTGTTGAATGCATCGCGCCGACCCGCGAGCAGGCGAAATCGGTGATCACCGTCACCAAGCAGTATTTCCTGCATCACGGGTTTCCGGGGCGGCTGTCGACCGCCGGCAATTTGGCCTTTCCCTTCACCCCACCGGAAGTGGAAGTAGGTCCGGCTTGGCGGTTCTCGTTGCATCATGTCATGCAGGTCGCCGATGCGGCGGAATTGCAGGCTCTTTTCCCGATTACCTACGAAGACCTTTGACGGTCGCGGCCGATGGGGTGGCGTGTCTCCTATTAGGCCTCTCTGGTGCCTGGCGGGAACCGGGGGTAGTGTTCTGCAAAGGCAAAACCGATGGGGGTGATGATGAGTGATGTGGCTGGCGAAGCGTCCCTCGATACCGTCGCGACGATCGATTTGGCGCCTTTGGCCGACGCCAGCGAGGCAGGGCGGCGCGAGGTGGCCGATGCCTTGCGGTCGGCGTTGGAACGGGTCGGGTTTTTCATTCTGGTCAATCACGGGGGGAGCCGCGCGTTGATCCAACGGACCTTTGGCGAGGCCGAACGATTCCATGACCAGCCGATGGAAGCCAAGCACGCC
>JAQBUJ010000421.1 GCA_027623845.1 Pseudomonadota bacterium | reverse complement strand
CATGAATGAATCACAAAACACTAAATATGGGAATCCCTCGCGAGTCAGCCTCAGCGCAAATTGGTATCATGCGAGCGTTGTGCTGTTGCTCGCCGAGGTCGCCCGCCGCCAGCTGTTGATCGGCCCGGCCATGGCCGCCGGCATCGTGGTGCTTGATTTCGTGTTCAGCGTCGTCGTGATCACCATGCTGGAAACCTTCGCCCAACAGCCCGGCGCGTTATAGCAGCCGGGAAGAACGGCCTGTCGCTTCTAATACACGACATCGAGCAGATAGAGGCCGGCGGCTGGAGCAGTGGGTCCGGCAGCGGCGCGATCCCGGGCCGCCAGCGCCCGCTCGACATCTCGCCGCGTCCACTTCCCCTCCCCCACCAAAGCCAGCGTTCCAACGAAATTGCGCACCTGATGGTGCAGGAACGAACGCGCCTCGGCGATGACATGAATCTCATCGCCGGCACGGCTCACATCCAGCCGGTCCAGAGTTTTCTCCGCTGAGGCGGCCTGGCAATGAGCGCCGCGAAAGCTGGTGAAGTCATGACGACCGAGCAACGCCGCCGCCGCCGCCGCCATCGCCGCGGCATCCAGCGGGCGCGGCATGAACCAGACCCGACCAGCCTCCAGCGCCGGCGGTGAGGACCGGTTCAAGATCCGGTACAGGTAGCGCCGTTGGGTCGCCGAAAACCGAGCATGAAATTCCGGATCGACGGCAGCCGCGCTCAACACCGAGATCGGTTGTTCCCGGAGGTGAAAATTCAACGCCTTGCGCACCGTGTCGGCGTCGAAGCGGTCGGTTTGCAGATCGACATGCGCCGCCATCGCCAGCGCGTGCACCCCGGCATCGGTTCGACCGGCGCCGGCGACCTCGGTCCGTTCGCCAGAAAGCGCGAAGACCGCATCCTCGAGCGCTTCCTGGATTGATGGACCATTGGCCTGACGTTGCCAGCCGACATAGTCGGCGCCATCGAATTCGATGATGAGTTTAAAGCGTGACATGGCCGCACCATGCCAGGACCGAGACGGCTAATCCAGCCCGGCAAATTACCCGCCTTCAGAGGCTGAATTGGGCGAATTGTCTCATCGATATCAGCATAACGATCGCGCATTTCACGCCGCTTCCCACAAAGGCCGAAGGCGGTCGGTCAATTGGCCTCGGCAAGAGGTGCGTCCATCGCGCCTCGGCCAATGTTTGATAGGAAGAGGTCGAGATGGTCTTGACACCGGTTCCCTATTTACGTTTCCTAGGAAACCAGCGCCGATTTGAGCAACAGCTTGCGGGCGCGTAACAAATGCAGCTAAAGCGCGGAGGGTAATCCCGCTGGCGTCATAGCGGCGGGACTTTTGTCCTCCGTAACGTCGACCCCTCCTCTGCTAAGGCGGCATGAACCTTATCGCACCGAGCGCTTTACGCTCGGCATCGTCTAGAGGGACACGCCAAGATGACTGTGAACTCCAACAATCCAGAGACCCTGGTCCTGCATGCCGGCTACCGCGCCGATCCCGCGACCGGGGCCGTCGCCGTGCCGATCTACCAGACCACGGCCTATCAATTCCAAAACACCGAGCACGCGTCGAACCTGTTCGCGTTGAAGGAATTGGGTAACATTTATAGCCGGATCATGAACCCGACCAACGACGTGCTGGAGCAGCGGGTCACCGCGCTTGAGGGCGGTGCGGCGGCGCTCGCGGTTGGCTCCGGCCAGGCCGCCTCGGCGATGGCGGTGCAAAACCTGGCACGGGTCGGCGACAATATCGTCAGTTCAACCGACCTCTATGGTGGGACCTGGAATCTTTTCGCCAACACCTTGAAGGATCAAGGCATCGAGGTGCGTTTCGTCGACCCCGCCGACCCCGAAGCGTTTCGCCGCGCTACCGACGACAAGACGCGGGCCTACTACGCCGAGACCCTGCCGAATCCAAAACTCCAGGTCTTTCCGATCGCCGAGGTTGCCGCGATCGGCCGTGAGTTCGGCATTCCGTTGATCATGGACAATACCGCCGCGCCGCTGTTGTGCCGGCCGTTCGACCATGGCGCCGCCGTGATCGTCTATTCGACCACCAAGTATATCGGCGGACATGGCACGTCGATCGGCGGTTTGATCGTCGATAGCGGGGCCTTCCCCTGGGAGGATTTCCCGGAGCGCCAACCCGCGCTGAATAGCCCTGACCCGTCCTATCACGGCGCGGTTTGGGTCGAGGCGGTAAAGCCGATTGGACCGGTCGCCTATATCATCAAGGCGCGCACCACATTGCTGCGTGATCTGGGTGCGGCGTCCTCACCGTTCAACGCCTTCCAGGTGATCCAGGGGCTGGAAACCCTTCCGCTTCGGATGCGCGAGCATTGCCGCAATGCCCAGGCTGTGGCCGATTTCCTCGGCAATCACCCGGCGGTCGCCACAGTCATTCACCCGAGCCGGCAAACCGGAGAGGCCAAACGGCGTTCCGACACCTATCTTTCCGGGGGGCTCGGCGGGCTGGTCGGCTTCGAATTGAAAGCCGGGCGGGACGCCGGACGTAAGTTCATCGATTCGCTACAAATGTTTTATCACGTGGCGAATATCGGCGACTCGCGCTCACTGGCGATCCATCCCGCCAGCACCACCCACAGTCAACTATCGGCGGAAGACCAACTTTCCACCGGCGTCTCCGACGGCTATGTCCGGCTGTCGGTCGGCATCGAGCATATCGACGACATCATCGCCGATCTCAAACAAGCGCTGAAGCAGGCTGTATAAACACTGGAGATCGCCAGCGGCCCCGGCATCCGGCTGGGGCCGCGTCCGCGACATCCGGAGATCCGCCGCTGGCTCAGTCCAGGTCGTCGCCACCCGATAACTCGGTTTGCCGCTCGGTTTGCTGGCCGGTTTGTCGCATGGCCTCCCAAAGCACGATCCCGGCGCAAACCGCGACATTGAGCGAGCGCATTCCCTGGCGCATCGGCACCCGCACGCGGGCGTCGACGGCCTGATGAACCACCTCCGGTACGCCGGAGGATTCCGCGCCCAGCATCAAAATATCATCGGGTTGGAATTCAAAATCCGCGATTGAGACGGCGGCCTTGGTGGTCATCAGCAATAATCGACCCGGCGCCCGCGACGCCTGAAAAACCTCCCAGGAGCTATGACGATCAATAACCGCACGCTCGGCATAATCCATGCCGGCCCGGCGTAGTTTGGTGTCGGAAAAAATAAACCCGCAAGGCTCGACCACATCGAGCGGAATCCCGAAACACGCCGCCAAACGCATAATAGTCCCGGCATTCTGCGGGATATCGGGCTGATAAAGCGCTAGGCGCATGATGACTCCGGATCTGCGACCGCAGCGAATAGGATATCACCCGGCATCGCGATTCTTTGCATTTATCGACTCCTTGAAGTATATGAACTAATCGCCACGCGAGAGAGATCGAGTGACGACAAACGCGACCACGTGTCGCAGTGATGGCGGGGGGCGCATCAATGAGATTCCGTGTACCACATCGCTGTGTGTTTTGAGGTAAGGGGAGAGGCTAGACTCAATGGCTGAAACTCATGACGGCGCGACTCGACGTGATTTTATTCATGTCGCCAGCGCCACGATGGGAGCCGTAGGCGCTGCTTGTGTCGCATGGCCACTCATTCATCAAATGAATCCCGCCGCTGATACGCTGGCGTTGGCATCGACTGAATTCGATCTTTCCGGTGTCGAGGAAGGCATGGCGGTGACCATTGTCTGGCGTGGCAAACCGGTCTTCGTGCGGCATCGCACGGCCAAGGAGATCGAAGAAGCCGCGGCGGTGGACATCAATCAATTGCCCGATCCGCAGGCTGACAGCGACCGAACGAGCAAACCGGCGATGTTGATCCTGGTTGGCGTCTGTACCCATCTCGGCTGTGTGCCGCTGGGTCAGAAGGCCACCGATCCGCGCGGTGATTGGGGCGGCTGGTTCTGCCCCTGCCACGGCTCGCACTATGATACATCCGGTCGGATCCGTAAGGGCCCGGCCCC
>JAQBUJ010000420.1 GCA_027623845.1 Pseudomonadota bacterium | reverse complement strand
AGAGGTGCCCATAACATGATCCGTGTTGTACTTGACGGTCCAGTCCACGTTGTCTCAGGTTGACACCTTATAAAACATTACCTTGGAGAGGTCAGCGAACGTGTATGTCGAAACTGCCCAAGACTTTCCCGTCGTGGTGGACGAGGAAGCGGCCCGGGTTGGTATGGATCGCTGGATCGAAGGGGTGGAACGGATTCCCGACGAGGCCGAGGCCGCCGCCGCGTCGTCGATCATATCAAACGCAGCCGGCTCGGCGGTCCTGCGCGGCCTTTTTGCCTGCAGCCCGTTCCTAACGCGACTATTGCTGAGAGATCAGGTTGTCGCCACGCGGATACTGACGATAGGGCCCGAGGTTGTTCTTGGCCAAGTGATGGCTGATTTGGATGCCATAGATCCGGTCGAGATGAAGACGGCGCAGCTTATGACAGTGCTGCGAGCGGCGAAACGGCATGTCGCATTGGCGATCGCGGTGGCCGACACGCTGGGCACCTGGGGCTTGGAACCTGTGGTCATCGGTCTGAGTGACTTCGCCGACCGGGCGATTGGGCTTGCGTGGCGCCATGCGCTGGCTGATCAGCAGCAACGCGGTAAACTGCCTCGTGCCGACCTGGCGGACCCCGTGGCGGGGTCCGGCCTCGTCTGCCTGGCCATGGGCAAGCTCGGCGCGCGCGAGTTGAACTACTCCAGCGATATTGATCTGGTCGTCTTCTATGACGATGAACTGCCGCTTTATCGGGATGTCGAGGAACTGCAGCGGGCGTTTGTGCAGGCGACGAGACTGGTGGTCAAATTGTTGGAGGAGCGCACGTCCGACGGCTACGTATTTCGAACGGACCTGCGCTTGCGGCCGGATGCCAGCGCGACCCCGCTTGCGGTTTCGGTCAGTGCCGCCGAGGTCTATTACGAGAGCCTTGGGCAAAATTGGGAACGAGCGGCGTATATCCGTGCGCGGGCAGTCGGCTGTGATTTCGACGCCGCGCGCGCTTTCTTCGAGCGAATGCGACCATTCATCTGGCGTCGCCATCTCGATTTTGCGGCGATCCGGGATATTCACGCGATCAAGCGACAGATCATCGCGCATCGCGGTGGCGCGGAGATCGCGGTTGAAGGACATAACTTGAAACTCGGTCGCGGCGGTATTCGTGAGATCGAGTTTTTCGTCCAGACCCAGCAATTGATTTGGGGGGGGCGCGACGCCGGGCAGCGCCAGCCACGGACCGCCGATGCGATGGCGGCGCTGGTCGAGGCCGGTCGGGTGGCGCCTGAGGTGGCGCAGGTCCTGTTGGAGGCCTATGGCTATTTGCGCAAGATCGAGCACCGCTTGCAGATGGTGGCGGACGCACAGACCCATGATATGCCGGATACCGCCGAAGGAATGACCCGGATCGCCGGGTTTCTGGGATTGGAGGATGTGGGTGATCTGCGCCGCGCGCTGCTGCATCATCTGTCCACGGTCGCCGGTCATTACGGCGCATTATTTGAGGAGGACGCCCCATTGACGGCGTTTGGAAGCGTGGATGGCAGTTTGGTCTTCACCGGCGTGGAGAACGACCCCGAGACATTGCGGACCCTTGCTCGAATGGGTTTCCGGGAACCCGATACGGTGAGCGAGCGTATTCGGGCTTGGCATCATGGTCGCTACCGGGCGACCCGCAGCGAGCGGGCCCGTCAACTGCTGACCGACCTGGCGCCAGCTCTGTTGACCGCGTTCGCCGGCACGGCGCAGCCGGATGATGCGTTTCGGCGGTTCGATCGCTTTCTCGAGGCGGTGCCGGCGGGGGTGCAGCTTTTCTCGCTGATTCTGGCCAATCCACCGCTTTTGGGCGTGATTGCCGACATTATGGGCATGGCGCCCTCGTTGGCCGAGCATCTTGGTCTCAATCCGTCCCTGTTCGAGGGGGTGCTGACCCATGATCTGGCGGTCGGCCTGCCAGGAGCGGAAGACCTGACCGCCGAATTAAACGGTGAATTGGGCTTGGAAGCCTCCTACGAGGAGGTGCTGGATACCGCCCGGCGCTGGATCAACGACCGGCGTTTTCAAGTCGGCGTCCAGGGGTTGCGCGGGCAAATCGATACTGAGCGATCCGGGCGCACCATGTCGGATATCGTCGATGCGGCGATCCGCTGTCTATTGCCCCGCGTGGAGGAGGAATTCGCCCGGCGTCACGGCCGGATGCCGGGAACCGGGATTCCTGCCCTTGCGGTGATCGCCATGGGCAAGCTTGGGGGTCGTGAACTTTCGGCGGGATCGGATCTGGATCTGGTATTCCTGCATGATGGCCCGTTGGATCAGGAGTCGGATGGCGAAAAACCTCTGGGCGGAAACCATTATTTCATTCGGTTGGGCCAGAGATTGATCGCCGCGCTCACCACCAAGACGGCGGCCGGGGGATTGTTCGAGGTTGACATGCGATTGCGGCCCAATGGCGCCAAGGCTCCGGTCGCGGCCAGTCTTGAAGGGTTTCGCAAATACCACGCGGAATCGTCTTGGACTTGGGAGCACATGGCCCTGACCCGGGCCCGGGTGATTGCTGGAACGCCAGAACTGGCCGACCGGATCTATGCGGAAATTCGAGCGGTTCTGTGCCGACCGCGTGATCCGGAGACATTGCGGGGGGATGTCTCGACCATGCGTCAGCGCATGGCGGTCAGTCATGTCGCGACATCGCCCTGGCAGTTGAAGCATTGGCGCGGCGGGCTCGTCGATGCGGAATTTATCGTGCAGTTTCTACAGCTCCTGCACGCTTGTGAGCATCCCGATGTTATCGAGGGCAACACCGTGTTGGCCTGCGAAAAACTGGCGGCGGTCGGCGCGTTGGACGCGGCGGACGCGGCGGTTCTTGCCGGCGCCGTGCGCCTGTTTCGTAACATTCAAGGGCTGCTCCACCTGACTGTCGATGACGCGTTTGATCCACTGAGCGCGCCGGAATCACTCAAGGGTCGGTTGGTCCAGGTAGGCGGTGCGGTTGACTTCCCCGCCTTGGAAGCAAAGATCATCGAAACCGGACGCCGCGTGACCGAATTATTCGAGCGGATCGTCGACACACCGAAATAGAACCCGCCGGAACAAAGCACTGTAAAACACCACCCCCACTACATCAGATCGATACGGGAGAACGACCATGACGCTTGCCATTGGCGACCAGGCCCCGGACTTCACCATGGCCACCGACGGTGGCGGCGAGGTTTCGCTGGTTGGTTTGAAGGATAAAAGCGTGATTTTGTATTTTTATCCGAAGGACGATACGCCCGGCTGCACGAAAGAGGCCTGCGGCTTCCGCGATGCATTGCCGGATTTCTCGGGTCTCAACGCCGAGATCATCGGTGTGTCAAAGGATAGCGTGGCCAAGCACGACAAGTTCAAGGCAAAGTATGATTTGCCCTTCACGCTTGGCGCGGATGCCGACGGTTCGGTCTGCGAGGCCTATGATACCTGGGTGGAAAAATCCCTGTATGGCCGAAAATACATGGGAATAGAGCGCGCGACCTTTCTGATTGATGGGGCCGGCGTGCTGCGGGGGATTTGGCGCAAGGTTAAGGTGAAGGGCCATGTCGAGGCGGTGTTGGCCGCGACCAAGGACCTGTGAGATGGCGGCGGCGCCCCGGGTTCCATCACGGGGCCCGCCGCGGATCCCCGAAGATGTCGCTCACGTGTTGGAGCGGCTTGCTCCTTTGGGGGTCATGGAGGCGCGGCGGTTGTTCAGCGCTCTCAGCCTCTATTGCGATGGGGTGATCTTCGCCATTGTCTCGAAGGAACAGATCTATTTGAAAGTCGACGATGAGTCGCGCCCAACCTTCGAGGCCGAGGGGATGGAGCCGTTTCGGCCCAGAGCCGGAAAATCCAAGGAGATGCCGTATTACACCTTGCCGGACTCATCGCTTGATGATGATGACGAACTGCGGTCATGGGCCCGTCTGGCAATCGATGCCGGGTTGCGCGACCAGGCGCGAAAGGCCGGGCAAAAGCGGTGTATTGAAGCGGCTC